>JBBQPP010000519.1:0-3458 GCA_038217255.1 Bacteroidales bacterium
CCGGGTTCATCACAGCAGGGGTAAAATTCAATCAGAATTACGAATAGTTTATGAACGATTTTTTTTGCCCTTGTATTTTTCTCACTGTCAACTCATTGCAATTTTATAATACTATTTCCTGAAAATACAAAGCCATTCAAAAGAGTTGAAAGAAAGGTCGATGAACGAACAGTTTCAGCAACGATTTGAAGAGGGGATGCAAAAAATAGCCGGCAGCCTGACAAAAAAAGGGGGCATCAAACAGGCCGACAAAGTACATGAACGTATCGGGCGGCTAAAGCAAAAGTTCCCGTCCATTGCCAGATATTACGACATTGAAGCAGAAGTGGCGCCCAAACCGGTACCCGCAAGGAAGGGCAAAAGCAAAAACGCCTGGGAACAAAAAAAAGAAAATGAGGTTGAGAATAAAATCGTTACATCAAGTTACGACAACAGCCCAAAACAACCATGATGAAATTATCCATATAAAGCGTTGCACCGAACCAAACGAGAAAGTAAAACGAATCTATGATATACTAAAATACAAACCGCAACCCTACAAAAAGAAAAAATTTGTAGTACACAAACTGGATTTCAAAAATCCGTATTTTGCAGATAATGAAACAATAAGGTCGGATTAGCTGCAATGTGGGTTAATACCAGCGTGATTTGAAATTTTATTGGTATAATACATTGTTATTCAGCCAAATATTTCTCGGCGATACATTTATTATAATTAACAATTTACAACTTTGAGTTAGATGTGTTTGCTATAAATAACACAATAACCCCCAACTACCCCCTGGTTTGCAACGAGGGGAAAGCTGTTGTGAGTTTGTAACTCAAATCCAATTGCACCCTTTGACTTAGATTTATATTCCGTGATATAATATTGTGCTATAAAAAATTCCTGACTAGCCAAAATTTTTTAGTTTATCGGAAAATCGAATCTATTCCCCAGCCCGTTTTGATGGCTTCAAAAAGGTGGCGATGTAATCTTACCAACCTCTCTTTTGTGCGTTCGTGTTTGGGGTTTGTAACCTGTAATCAATTTTTACACGTTCTGCCTGTTTCGGTGGTTACCAACTATTTTCTACCGATTCTTTGATTTCATACAGAAATATCATATTTGTAAAATGATTATTCTACGAAAATTACAAGATAAACTAAAACAACTTGCAATGAAGTTTCCAGTGATAAACATCACTGGTCCGAGGCAAAGCGGAAAGACAACCCTGACAAAAATGAGCTTCCCTGATTATGACTATGTAAATCTCGAAATGCCTGATAACAGGTCGTTTGCTCAAAATGACCCTCGCTTTTTTCTTGATAATTTCAAGAAAGGAGTTGTCATTGATGAAATACAATATGAAAATGTACTTTTACGATACTGGTCTGGTTTGTTCTTTACTGGGAATTAAGAGGTCACAGGATATTGCGCAGCATTACCTGAGAGGTGCATTATTCGAGAACTTGATATTTGCTGAATTAATGAAAAATTCTTACAATCAGTTTCGCCGTCCCGATATATTTTTCTGGAGGGATAATTCAGGAAATGAAATTGATTGCATCCTGAATGCGGGGCCAACAGAAAGAGTGGTTGAAATCAAATTAGGAACAACCGTATCATCCGATTTTTTTAAAGGTCTGGAATATTACCGGAAACTTTCCGGTTTGTCAACGGATAATTTCTATTTAATTTATGGTAGTACAGCAAAACAAAAAAGAAGTTCAGCAACTTTGTTGGGGTGGGATCAATTAGAAGAATTATTAAACGATTAGGTTTTTATATTTATCCTGTTGTCCAGGTCTTCCAATCCGCATTTTAATTATTTTGTTTAAAACCTCTTGACGACCCAAAATTGTCCTTTTCAAAATCAGGGATTTCAATCCTTAATCCTATCCATCGCTGTTTGAACAATATTCCTTGTTTCCTTAGTTATGCCGTATTCATTGGAAATTGCCTTCCAGTTGCTAATGGCATCCTGAACTTCTTCGATAATGGAACCTGCATTTTTCAACCCAAAATGTGTGGCTAATTTCATCAACTCTTTTCGCCCCGGATTTTTACTTTCCCCGGCTATCGTCGTACTGTGAAATCCATAGTTGGAATACGAAAAGGTTAGGTCGTAAGCAGGTGCAAACTGCCAATTTCCTTTGTCGTTCATCAGAAAAGAAAAATTCTTACTATGGTCGTCCCGGTTATGTGAATATACATTAAATGCTGCCAGCCTAAACACTTTTTCGTAAGCTTTCACATGCTTTTCCAACTGGAAAGCACAATCCATCAGATGCCCATAATCCATAGTACTCAACCTAAAGTTATCGTGCATAAGGCCGGAAGCTGTATGTACATGTAATCTTTTATCAGTTTTTCGGTCAAACCGCTTTGTTCCAAAATAAACCTGTCCTGTTTTTCCTTTAAATAGCCGGCATTCGCTCATTTTTATTCCTGCCAGAATGGCCATCTTGTGATAAGCAAATTCAAGCTTAGCAATCTCCCGGTTATCAGAAGATGATGGGAATTTGATAATCCATTCTTCATAGTCTTCAGGAATTTTGCCCAAACTGTATATCAGGTCGTCGGTAAGCGGATTGTAAGAAGCAAAAATCTTTGGTCTGGCACCACCCGAAGAGCCCCCAAGGATAAACAATTCCTCTATAATTTCAGAACTGGCACCCTTAAGTATGTGATCCATTTCAGCAGCAATAGTGTCCAATTCGGGAACGAATCCAGATATCCTTTCAGAATTAATTTCCGGATTGTAAATAAGGGCTCCAATTCCCATTGATCCAATATAAGCCAATCGATCCAAAGGTGTTATTTTTGCAATGTCAATCCCCTTTGCAGATAAGGAGCGATCCAGCAACAATCTGCCCCAGCCATCGGGCAATGAGTCATTAAAAACCCCAAATAATCCGTCAAAAGGTTGTTTGTCTGCACTTACAATTTCTTCTGAAAAGGGGAGTTTTATCGGAGAAAGATTAAGTCCGGTTTTAAGATAATCAGCATTGTACCTGAAATATATCTTTTGGTCGGAAAGCACAAGTTCTCCAACTTTAATGCTGTTTCCTTCAAGAAGCAGTGATACGGATAATTTATTGATACGGGCCATTGCTTATTGTTTAATCGGTAAATAGTTTTTTAACATCGTCAAGGTTCTCCTTTGTAAGAAGAACCTTGTCAAATTCATCCAACCGCCCTAACAGGTGCATTAGTTTTAGTAGCGAATCCAACGATATTTTTCCGGTGCTTTCAAAACGTTTTAAACTTCCCATAGATACGCCCGACCGTTCAGCCATTTCCGCCTGCGACATTTTTAGCTGTTTGCGCAGGGTGCGGTGCTTTTCAGCCAATGCTTTTCGAACACCTATTGGAGTTGCATTTAGTGAATACATTTTTTGGTTAAAATATTATCCAAATATAAGCATAATACAAATAAATAGCTGATATATTATCCTCTATTTATTTTCTTCTG
>JBBQPP010000520.1:0-3438 GCA_038217255.1 Bacteroidales bacterium
GGGTCCCAAACCGGGGCTTGAAAATGTGGCAGTCCAAACCAGGGTGCATTGCTGATGGTAACAGTGTCAACCATCCCCATGGCAAGTGCAAGCACATAACCGGCAACAACGGCAACCAAAATCGGTATCACCTGCATAAAACCTTTAAACATTACTGAACCGAAAATCCCAACCAGTAGAGTAAACATTGAAACAATCAAAGTATTGGCCGAAACCTCGAACGGTGCAACAGTGGAACCTATGTTTGTTGGCCAGGGAGCCAGCCCTGCTTGTTGAGCAGCTACCGGAGCAAGTTCAAGCCCGATGATGGCTACAACAGCACCCATAATTGCAGGAGGCATAACAACGTCAATCCATTTTATCCCCCAGTATTTTACAACAAATGAAATTGCGATAAAAAACAATCCAAAGAAAATAAACCCTATTTGTGCATGTTGGAATCCGCCGTACGAGCTGATGATGAGCATTGTAGGGGCGATGAATGCAAAACTGGACCCCAGATATGCAGGGATTCCGCCTTTTGTAATCCAGGTATAAAGCAACGTTCCTATGCCGTTCATAAACAACGCAATTGCCGGATCAACACCCAATAAAATCGGGACTAAAATAGTTGCGCCAAACATGGCAGTAAGGTGTTGGAAACTAAGCGGTAAACTTTCAAGGATCGGAAGTTTCTCATGGATACCAATAATTCTTCTTTTCATCGTTTTTAATTTAGTTATGGTTTTTTAGGTGATTGTATTTAACAAAAAACGCAGCAATTTAACTATACTTTTCAATACAGGAGTAACCCTTGATTGCGAGTTTTTCGAAAAGTATCAACAATATTTCAACAGGTAGGCAATTGAAGCAAATTCAGTTTTTTTTCTTTTTAATCGTCTCTTTCCGCGAAATCAGCATTGGCACCGCAACCCCGATTCCCAACGAAATCAGTATGAATATTGCTTTTGTGCCATTGTTTACTGTTGCTATAAGGTTTTGGAGATAAACATCAGTGTTGTTAACTGAAGTGAGAGACATAATGCCAAGCATCATTTTATACAAAAAAAGTCCTGGAACCATAGGAATTACGGAGGGAATATAGAAAACCAACGGCGGACTGTCCTTTGAGTACGCCATTCTGATGCTGACAATGCCAATAATGATTGCGGCCAAAAAGGATGCAAAAACAATCCCGACATCGAAGTACATGGTCCCAAATTTTACCAATCCGCCCAATGTGCTTAAAATGCCGATTGGGAAAAGCGTCCGCTGCGGAACATTGAATAAAATGGCAAACCCAACTCCGGCAACTCCGGCTGCAATGCTTTTTGAAATTATTATAAGTATTTCCATATTAAAAGCTTAAGAGGATTCGAACTGTGAAAACACCCATTGCTATTGCAAAGGCGATTATTAATCCGTTGACCATTCGTACAATGCCGTTCTGGATATTGCCATCCATCAAATCGGTAATCGAATTGATTAACGGAACGCCTGGTACAAGGAAAAGTACTGCCGTGGAAAACGCTGCTTCTGGTTGACTTCCTATATTGAAAAATTCGGCGGAGCCGGCGATTAACGATGCGGTTAAAGCAGCAAAATAGACACTTACGTACGGGTTGAACTTTTTCTTTACTGCCAGGTGTCTCATAAATAAACCGGCGAAGGTGGCTATAAATGCCACTGCCATTTCAATAATACCACCCCCGAAAATATGGCAGAAAGCAGAACCGGCAAGCCCAACCATTGTTAACTCCACCCATTGCGGATAATTCGGTAGTTTTTTTAAACGTCGCAATTCAACTGTAACTTGTTCCAATGTCCAGTTCTCCTCAAGTACTTTCCAGCTCATTCGGCTGATGCCACTAACTATTTTGAAATTTACACGATGTGGTGAGGTTCTTTTCAATCGGCTAAACAAAAGTTCCTGGTCATTATCGATAACAGTAACCATAAGTGCCCTCTGGGTGATTAGCAGTTCAATTTTGAATCCCATTCCCGAGGCGAGCCGCTCTAAAGTAAGCCTGGTGCGGTGTGTACTGGCTCCCGAACTCATTAAGGCAGCTCCAACTTCAAGTAAAATACTTCCAACCTCAGACGCCTTATTGATACGTTCTTTCATTTTTTATGAAATAATAAATGACGCCCAAAGATAAGGCAAAATTTTTGAGGGATTCCTGATCTTCCTTTGCTATTCAAATTCTGTTTACGGGAAGTTAATAATCGGGTTTTAAAACATTTCGAATGGAATTTTTGGAGTTGCCCCTTTTTGTGTGCAAACATAAGCAGCGGTGCGTGTTGCCATATCGTGAATTTTGTGTAATGAGATCCCTTTCAATAAACCTGCAACAATTACAGCAGTAAATGAATCGCCTGCCCCAACTGTATCAGCTACTTCTATTTTTGGCGACTCAAGAAACGAATATTCATTTTCACCCAAAATAATACTGCCTTTTTCACCCAAAGTATAAACAACATATTTTAGGTTGAACCTTGTAATTATTTGCCTTAACTGATTTTTTAAATCTCCGGCTATTCCAAAATAAGCAGCTAAAACAGGCAATTCTTCGTCATTTAGTTTTAGAATATCGGCAAATTCAAGCGATTGTAAAATGATTCTTGATGAATAGAAATGTTGTCTTAAATTAATGTCGAAAACCTTTAAACATTCAGGTTTTACAGTTTTTAAAAGTTGCTGTATTGTGGAAGCAGAAACTGAGTTTCTTTGTCCCAGTGAGCCAAAACAAACAGCATCTAAATCTTTTAATTTCGATATGATTTGTGCGTTGAAAACAACATTATCCCATGCCACATTTTCGTGGATGACATATTTAGGTTGCCCTTTTTCGTTAAGAGTAACAGTTACTGTTCCTGTCGGAAAACTATTGTGTTGAACATATTCGCAATTGATTTTCAATGTTTCGAGTGCTGTTAAGAGTTCTTCCCCCTGTTTGTCATTTCCAACAGCACTGATTACAATACTTTCGCAACCCGCATGCATTGCATGAAATGCAAAATTACAGGGCGCACCGCCAACTTGTTTCCCGGTTGGCAAAATGTCCCAAAGCAATTCGCCAATTCCTGCAACTATTGGTTTGTTTTTCATGTTTTTTTGTTAAAGATGGGGATTTTGATTTGAAAAAGTGTTTTGCCAAACCTATTTTTACAAAAGTGATTTTTAAAAATAAAATGAAACTTAATTGATAAAGGATAGAAAAATGAATTGGATATTGTTAGCCTTAATCGCATCCATTGTCGGACTTAAGATTGTATCGCATTAATTGAGGTCATTACCCATTCACAAAAAACGCCACCGCCGCGATCAATCCTGCCGCAACTACAATCCATCGCAGAATTTCGGGTTTGATTGTTCCTGCAAGTTTTCCGCCTATCCAACCGCCAATCAGCGAACCAAAAATCATGATAAATGCAACCCACCAGTCCACTTTTCCCGAG
>JBBQPP010000521.1:0-3437 GCA_038217255.1 Bacteroidales bacterium
ATAGCAACTAAAACTACAAAAATTTCAGAAAACAGCAAGAATTTATGGCTCCTTATTATTTGATGATTTCTTATACTCCCCCAAAATATAACTCAGCATTATCGTGAAGAATCTATTGTTTTTGAGCTATTGATAGAAAAAATGCATACTTTGATATTACATCAACCAATTGCCGATGAGTAAACTTTTGTTACGACTCAGCAGCAAAGTTAACAATAGATTGTGAGTAATTTTTCAACAAATAATATCCAGCCAATACTATTAAATATTTTCTTTGGGATATCGAAAAGACAGTAACCATATCGAAAAGGGAATACGAGGAGTTGAAACAACAATTATCGGCAGCCCTATCTTTGATAAAAGATTTGCAAATAGAAATCCAGTTGCTCAAAAATGGCCGCAAGAGCAACACAAGTTCCACCCCAAGTTCACAAGATTTTGGCAGGGCCAACAAACACAATTTGAGGGAAAAATCGAACAGGAAAAGTGGGGGACAAAAAGGGCATAAAGGAAGTTCGTTAAAGATGAGCAAAAACCCGGACGAAGTACAAAAACATATTCCGAAATACTGTAAACAATGTGGCGAAGAATTTAATGCTGATAATATTTATGAATTAGACCAACGAAAACAAGAAGTCGTTATCCCGCCAATCAACCCCAAGTTTATAGAACATCGGTCATATCGTTGTACCTGCCGTAAATGTGGCGTACAAACCACATCTGGGTTGCCACCACATTTAAAAGCCAATATCCAATATGGCAAAAATATACAAGCCCTGACGACCTATTTGTCAGTATACCAATACATGCCATCGAATAGGATAAAAAGCTATTTTGAAGACATTATGAATATCCCGATAAGCGAAGGTACTATTTATAATATCATAGAATCAATGAGCAATAAAGCGAGACCTGTTTATGAAACCATTAAAGAAAGGATAGCTACATCAAAGGTAGTTGGCGGCGATGAATCGGGTATAAAAATTAATGGGGACAAGGCTTGGTTTTGGGTTTTTCAAAATTCTTTATCTACTTTCATTAAAGTGGCTTACAGTAGAAGTTACCAAAGCATTATCGAAACATTTTCCAATGGTTTCCCGATTTCAATATATGTCTCAGACAGCCTACCTGCCCAATTAAAAATAAATACAAAAGCAAAACAATTATGCCTTGCCCACTTAATGAGGGAATTGAAGAATTTTGAAGCTGCTTTAAATTGCACTTGGTCACCAAAGTTAAAGCAGGTTTTTAAAGATGCCATTTCTTATAAGAAGCAAATGACAATTAACGATTATTTGGGCACAAACCAAAAAGTGAAAGGATTTGAAAACCAATTGACCGAATTATTAAAAACAGACTATTCGGGCAAACACAACAAACTTCAAGCATTTATAAAAAGGCTGATAAAAAACCGGGGCTCAATCTTTACTTTTCTGTATCACCAAGAAGTGCCCCCTGACAACAACGGCTCCGAGAGGGCTATTAGAAATGCAAAAGTAAAAATGAAAATATCCAACCAGTTTAAATCATTCGATTTTGCCAATCATTATGCAGTTATCAGGTCCGTCATTGACACAACCATCAAAAACTCGGAAAATGTTTTTGATGCTCTATCATGCCTGGCTAATCAAAAGTTAACTACTGCTGAGTCGTAACATAAAATTTTATAGTTTGAGATATGTAAAAAAAAGTACCCTTAAAATCCAAACTCAACAAACTTCCCGAATTTCTTATACTTTTCGTAAAGCGCTTTATATTTTTCAACGTTTTCAGGAATCGGATGATATTCAGTTTCGATACCGCCACCCATTTTTTTCTGTGCTTCTGCGGTATTTTTGTAAACACCCGCAACCACTGCTGCAGCCATTGCCGAACCTAGCGCACAAGCCTGTTCTGAGCGAGCCACTTTGATTGGCATATTCAACACGTCGGCAACAATTTGCATCACAAACGGCGATTTTTTAGCCACACCACCCAAAGCAATCACACCGTCAATCCGCACACCTTCAGAAATAAACCTGTCGTTGATAGCTTTTGAGCCAAAGGCAGTAGCTTCAACCAAAGCCCGGAAAATCCGTGGAGCATCCGATCCCAAACTCAAACCTGCAATTGCACCTTTTAAAGCCTGGTTGGCATCAGGTGTACGGCGACCATTCATCCAGTCCAAAGCCACAATACCACTTTCAGCAATTGGTATTTTAGCAGCTTCCTCGCTCAATTTGGCAATTATTTTGTCCGAAGTTTCTTCAATTAATTTTTGTTTTGTAGCCTCATCAACAAGTTTACTTTCAGCAAGAATATTTTGTAACGGCCATTCAAGAACCTGTTTAAACCAGGCATAAATATCGCCAAAAGCCGACTGTCCGGCTTCGAGACCCATCATTCCCGGAACAATTGAACCGTCAACCTGACCACAAATCCCGTTTACCAATTTGTCGCCAACTTCCTCCATTGGTGCTATCAGCATGTCGCAGGTTGAAGTACCCATTACTTTTGAAAGATAATAGGGTTCAATTTCGGCACCAACCGCTCCCAAATGTGCATCGAAAGCGCCAACACCCACAACAACATCAGTTGAAAGGCCAAGCTTTTCAGCCCATTCGGGAGTTAATTTCCCGGCGGAAATATCGCAGGTATAAGTTTCTTTGTATAAACGGTCGCGCAATCCACTGAGCAGTGGATCCAGTTTGATAAGGAAATCTTCGGCAGGCAAACCGTTAAAAGCTTCGTGCCACATGGCTTTATGCCCAGCGGCGCAACGACTTCTTTTCAACGTTTTCGGATTTGTGTTTCCCGTTAAAATTGCCGGAATCCAGTCGCAATGTTCTACCCAGGAATACGCAGCACGAAAAACACCTGCATCTTCGCGGATAACATGGAGCAACTTTGCCCAAAACCATTCCGATGAATAAATGCCGCCTTCAAACTTTGTAAAATCGATTTTCCAGTTTTTAGCCAATTGATTGATTTCCTCGGCTTCCTTAACTGCTGTGTGATCTTTCCACAAAACAAACATGGCATTTGGATTCTCTTCGAAACCGGGAGTCAAGGAAAGCGGCGTTCCTTTTTCGTCAACAGCGATAGGGGTCGAACCAGTTGTATCAACAGAAATTCCAACCACATTTTCGGCCACACCTGAAGGAGCTTGTTTCAATGCTTCCACGATTGTGTATTCCAGTCCTTCCAGATAATCTTTTGGGTGCTGACGGAACCGGTTTTTTGCGGCATCGCAATACATTTGTTTTTTCCAACGCGGGTAGTTAAAAACTGCACTGGCAACTTCTTCGCCTGTTTCAACATTCACAATTAAGGAACGGACTGAATCCGAACCGTAATCTAAACCGATTGTGTATTTCATTTGATTGATTATTTATTAGATATTATTGATTATTCTGGATGCTGGATACTGGATGCTGGATACTGGATACTTGGTACTT
>JBBQPP010000522.1:0-3435 GCA_038217255.1 Bacteroidales bacterium
TTTCTTTAAACGTAATTGCCCAGTATATCAACATTATAAACCAATATGTCAAAGAACGTGAATTAACTGAATAAATAATTTTATAAAAAATGTCAAAAAAAACACTAAAAAACTTGCATAGCCAAATGGCTTTAACGAAGGAGGAGACTTGAAGAAAAGAAAATTTGAAATAGAATAAAACCCGGTTCGTCGAATGATGAATCGGTTTTTTTATTTCACGAAAATTTCATAGTAGTTTTATTTTCAAATAATTGTAATTTTGAATGTTAATCAACAACAGAACTGAATGAAATAATTCAATTTTTAAAACAGAACTTTCATGTTCAGAACATGCATGTCTCAATTTTTGAGAGTGCTGTTCAAATTATGAGATTTCCATAAAAATTTAAGAAATGAAAAAAGCCGATCTTGTTGAAAACCAATTCTCAAAATTCAATTGCGCCCAAACTGTATTCAGCCTTTTTGCCAGCGATCTTGAAATTGATGAAAAAACTGCCTTAAAAATTGCCAGCGGTTTTGGAGGTGGGATGGCTTGCGCCGAAACCTGTGGAGCTGTAACGGGCGCATACATGGTGATTGGGATGAAATACGGACATGCAACTTCAAATCCGGATGATAAGGCAAAAACAAAACAGTTGATTGAAAAATTCAATACCGAATTTAAAAAAGCACATGGCACTTTAATCTGCAAAAACTTAACCGGTTTCGACATTTCAACACCAGAAGGATCTGCCGCTGCAAGCGATGCAGATGTATTCCGAACCAAATGCCCTGCTTTTATAAAAACTGCTTGTAATTTACTTGAAAACCAGTTTTAATACATATTGATAATTTTTTTGTTTAACTTTCAGAAATAACATTTAAAGCAGAAATATCATGAATCATAATGTAGGATCAGTAGATCGTTTGTTAAGGATTATTCTTGGATTATTAATTGCCATTCTTGGCGTAGTTTTCGATAGTTGGTGGGGACTGATTGGGCTTATACCGCTTGCAACCGGATTGTTCAGTTTTTGCCCGCTTTATTTTCCATTTAAAATTTCTACAATTAAAAAAGATCAGTAAAAAAAACTCGAAGACTACAAAAAGCGGCAAAGCACGACTTTGCCACTTTTGTTATTAAATGGATATTTTATTTGATTGTGCTCTATTGTTTTTGGAAACGATGGAATTTTTCATTCAAAATTGCAGAGTAAAAATTTTCAGCAAAGTATGCCAATCAGTAAACTCATTGCACAGCTTTCATCATGAAGTCTCAATTCGCGTACTGAATCAAAATACGGATTACTAAATATTTTGATGGAACATTGATCAAAAAGTTTTCACAGTTTGCTTATGAATTTCACCTTCGGGAGTAGGCACAATGGAAATGGTTTTTTGCAGGACAATTGTATTTGACAATGTAATTCTTTCCTTGCTTTCCGTTTTAATGTGAATGAAAAAGAAAGTAATATCATTTACAATTCCTTCAATAACAAAATCTTTTTCAAGGATTTTAATGTGATCTCCGATTCTAAGCGGGTGATTGAAAAAAAGAATAAGTCCGGCCGTGATATTTGAAAGTAACGACCATTGAGCAACAAAAGCAATACCCAAAATTGCCATTACCGAAGAAATAAAAACAACAATATCGGTTTGTTTTACGCCCCAAATCGCTGATATAAAAACTATTGCGGTAATAGTCAACAACAAATTTATTATTCGCAATGTCAGTTTACGGCGTTGTAAAGTAAAATGGATTTTTTTGAGCATGCTGTTAATGCCCCGCCTGGTAAACAAGTGAGTTACAGTTAAACCAATAATTACTATTACGGTTTCAATAATTTTTATGAAATGTATTCCCATGATTTTTTTAAAATTGATATTGAGGTAAAATTAGTTCAAATTATCAATTTCTCTCTAATTCAATCTATTTTGCTTTTAACTTTCGTTTTTAAAGAATTTGCTATAGAAACATTCTTAAACCTCGAAGTTGTGGAATATTCCTGTTACTATTTGGGCATTTTAAATAAATTGCATCATCTTTTTCCATGCCTTTGGCATCAAAATCCTCATTTTTATTAATCCTTATATCGATTATAATATTCATACTCATTGATATAAGTCTTCCCCTGCATCGGATAAATGCCTTGAACAACATTTGTTTCGCTGGCACTTGACGCTGACCAAATTCCCATTCCACCAATTACATTTGATGCAACCGGAACAGGTTCGGAGAAAGGATCATCGGAAAACCAAAAATGGTAGTTTGCGGTGTTCAAATAATCGTAATACTCTTTTGTGATTGAAACAAGTTTGATATTTAACGAGCTAAAGTTCCCATATTCAGTGCCGTCGCCTAAATTGTTTCCGTTGCCATAACCTCCGCTCTGATATGGATTATAACCGCCACCATAATATCGATCGTAAAACACAACACCCAATTTGTAGTCTTTCCCCTCAATCTGCGAGTCGGTAAAAATGGCATACTGGTTATCGGGCGAACCCATAATAACATCATCCGCCTGGTTGTTATTGTTGAAAACGGGATCGGATAATTGAATTCCCGTGTAACTTCCAAGACTAACAAGAATCGTATCAGAAGGAACAAAAGGCTCTCCTGAATATTGCTCATAATAATTCAGCACCCTGCCGGTTGTTTTATCCGATTGCAGCATATAGTAATTTTGAGTTCCTGCCGGATCATGGAAATGGATATTTACCCAAAAATATTTTACTGATCCGTTACCTGTATCCATTATTTCGGTAACTGTATCAACCTTTGTGATTTCAACAGGTTCCGGCAACTCAGTTTTGCATGTAACGGGCTCATAACCGTCGCATGTTACTTCCAATCGGTAGGTTTTCCCCACTTCGGCAATGGTTTCCCCCGAATATGCACCATTAGTGAAAGAATATTCTTTTACAACATCATAAGGAAGTTGTTTGCGGAAAGTATCAACCCTACCAGCATATTCAAGGGTTTCCAAATAAATATCATCTGCATACAATTTCACAACCGCATTGGGCACTGAATTGTAAAACTCTTCTTCCGACAATAAACTCCGGCTTTTATAAACCAACGCCCTCACTGGGTAACCTTCCAAAAGATTTCCGTAAACAACCATTTTGGGTTCCATATAATCGCCCTTGAAATCAATGGTTTTTTCACATGAATAGAACATGGCTGTCAACAGTATTCCGATTAAAATATAAATTCTTGTTTTCATTTCATTAAAATTTGAAGGTGTAACTAAATGAAGGGATCAACGGGAAAAGGCTTAATTGTTTTAGTGCAGGTTTTGATTCTTCGTAATACTGTCCTTGTTGATTGTAACCGCTGGTGGTATCGTAACCCCAGTACAAATAGAATGGATTTTGCCGGCTGTAAACATTGTAAACCCCGAATGACCAGGTGCGGATACCACGTTTTTTCTGTTTGTGGAAGTTTACGCC
>JBBQPP010000523.1:0-3435 GCA_038217255.1 Bacteroidales bacterium
AATTTTTACTAACTCGTTGCTGTTTGGTGGTGGTGTTGCTGAAAGTTCGAGAATAAATGAAGGATTAAAATTCCGTACAGTATTGCGTGCCAATTCTCCATAAGCACGGTGTCCCTCGTCAATAACCACAAGCGGACGCAATATTTTTAAAGTATTGCCGAGCGAAGTTTTTATTTGTGTTCCGAAAACTTCCATTTCGGTTGTGAAGCAATCTAAATTAGGTAGTAATTCTTTCAGTTTTTTGTGTCCTTCAAAATCATCTTCTCTTGGAAAAAAATCTGTAAAACCTCCTTGGTCTCGAAATACTTTTAATGTCTCTTTATTTGTACGATTAGCAGAAGGCAACATTAGCATTAGTATAACCAAATGTTCATCAACATCGAGGCGATTAAACATTTCGGTTTTTTCTTTTATGAGTGTTCTGCCACCGCTTGAAATATCTAAAATTTGACGATAGGGATGTTCTCGATTTTTTAATGCAGAAATTGTTTGTCGGTAAATCTGTGTTGATGGAACAATCCACAATACCAAACCTGTTTGTTTTCTGAGAAATGTTTTTTGTATGTTATCAATAGCATGGCATGCTAAAAGTGTTTTTCCTCCGCCAGTTGGCACTTTTAAATAAATATCAGGCAATGGCTCTTGCAATCCATTGGTCTTGGAATGGTAATTAATTTTGCCAGTAGATTTTTCCCAAGCCTTTTTTGGAAAGTTGTAATCCTTTGCCATATCAGCATCAAACTCCATTGCCTTATAATACTTGGCATTGAAATCGGCAAGCGAAATCAAATAGTATTTCAGTTCCTTTAAAACTTTTTCCTGATATATTTTTAGTTTCATTTTTGTATCCGGTAAATTTCGTAAGGTAATTGGCAGAAATCAATTCGGTGTTCTAAACAAGTGTGGTCGTCAACATATTTGCAGGGCGCAAAAACTAAACGCTGTTTGTTCTTGAATTTTGGTAAATTTTGGCAGCCCTCTAATGTTAATGCGTTGCGTTTTAGCCATTCTACATCGGGTTTATAAATGAGATATACTTCGTGGTTTTTGCTTTCGCCAATGAACCCTGTTTTTTCGTTCACTAATTTTTCGTTGAATTCTTCGCCTGTGGCAGTGTAAAATAAGTATCGGGCAAACTCGGTAAACGAAGGCATGTTTTCGCCTCTGAGCAAACTTTCCATTTCGATGGTTTCGCCTAATTCGAAGTAACTGAAAGTTCCGCCTGTTCCTTTTTTAAGGAGTTCGCTTTTGGCTGATTTTACGCCTTTAATAACACGCCTTGTTCTTTCTGCTGTTAATTCATTTGCGTAGCTCTCCATTTCTACCAAAATGAAGGTTCTTTCCATTCCACTTTCCTCGTTAAGTTCTAATACGGCTTGTGCTGTAGTACCTGAACCTGCGAAACTGTCAAGGACGATATCGCCTTCACTGGTCGCCAATGCTAAACATTGTTTAATAAGTGCTTTGGGCTTTGGAAAATCAAATTTATTCTCTAACCCTAATTCTCTTAACTCAATAGTTCCTGTTTCATTCAAAAATGAATTATCATCCCAAATAGACTTCGGTTTAAAAGTAGTTTTACGATATTTCTCGTAAATTCCATAAGAGCCATCATTTTTCTTTTTGGCAATCAGGTTACTTGTGATTGTTTTTGAAGATACGTTTTTTATTACCTTATCTTTTCCCCATCTCCAACAGCTTTCCTTCATTTGAGAATTGAAAGGTTCAACCATTTCGGTGAACTCTTTACTTTCTGCTAATGAGACCAAACAAAATCCGTCTTTATCTTCTGACTTTGGGTTTATATAAATTGGATAAAATAGGTTTGGACGATTATGCTTCCCGAATTTCGGATTACGATTTCTAAGTTCTCGAACATTAAATGCTCCTAATTCGTCATTAAGGTTTAAATCATTTGACTCACTGTCTTTTTCAAGTTCAAATAATTCAGTTTCAGGAGTTTTAGTATAAACGATTAAATATTCGTGGGTTTTTGCAATTTGATTATAGGTTTGCCCCCTGCTATTTGCTCTTACAATTACCTGACTGTAAAAATTCGATTCGCCAAAAATTTCATTTAACAACACTCTTAAATTCGCAAGTTCATTATCATCACAGGAAATAAAAATTACTCCATCTTCGCTTAAAAGTTCACGCAATAGCTTCAAGCGAGGCATCATCATACAAAGCCATTTATCGTGCCTTGTCAAATCTTCAATATCAACCGCTTTGCCTAACCATTCTTGAATCATTGGGCTGTTAACATTGTCGTTGTAAACCCAATTTTCGTTACCTGTATTATATGGAATATCAATATAAATACATTTTACTTTCCCTGCATAAGTTGGAAGTAATGCCTTCAAAGCTTTGAGGTTGTCGCCTTGTATAATCAGGTTGTCGTGCAAAGAAATTTTGTCGGTTAAACTCAATTCTTTTTTCGGCACCAATTGGTGGTACTTCACCGCCAAATGGTGGTTTTGCACAAATGTTTTTCCTTTGAAATTTAGGGTAGGCATATCTTATTATATTTTACTTATTATTTGAAATGTTCGTTCAACGTATGTTTTTAATTCACTATCATAAATTGGCTCACTGTCTGAATTAGGGCTTGTATGATGGAATTTCTTTGAGTAATCATTGATTTCATGTAAGTCAGATGAATAATCTTTTAACCGAAATAAAGGTTGTCCATTAATTGAGTTATCAATTTTACCAATAAATTCGCCAAGCCATTCTTTGGCAGCAAATACTCCATAGAATTTAATTCTGAAATAACCTTCTAAAATGGGGCGGATACATCGGGCAACATTCCTTTTTTCCAAATCTGTGTCTACTCCATTGGTCAAGAAGTTATCTAAAACAGAGTAATCTTTGAAAAGTCCGTTGAGTGTTTCATTCTCAATATCGTAGTCAACGATTTGAGTTGACTTTCTTAATTCACAAAATTTTAAAACCTGACATTTAGTTTTTACTTTATCCCAAAAGTCTTTTGCAAACAACAAATTATGCGTTAAAACTATTAGCTGGTTTGCTTTCAAACCCAAGTTGTAAAGTTGCGTTATTGTTGCATTTTTCCGCTCAATATCAAAACTTGAAATAGGGTCGTCAAAAATGATTATTTTATTCGCTATTTCTGTGTCAATATGAAGTTTGGCAAGAAAAAATGATAGTGCTAATGCTGTTTTATCCCCCTCACTTAGTGAATATTTTACAGATGGATGGTTTGCATCATCTTTGAAATTGACTTTATTACCCGAAACATACAAACCATATTCAGCAAAAGGCTCATCGCCGCCACCTTTATAAGTGCTTTTCATTTCACGAATTTCAAGATATGAGGCAAATTTTTGCAGATAAGGATTAATAATATTCTTGTATTTTTCGAATGTTCCGATAGAATACTTTTTTAAATCAGATTGTAATTCAGTATTTTTT
>JBBQPP010000524.1:0-3428 GCA_038217255.1 Bacteroidales bacterium
AGATACAAAAGCTCCATGTTAATATTGATCTTCAAAATCCTGGTATAAGAAAAGCCGACTAAATAGTCGGCTTTTTCATTATTATATGTTAATGCACCAAAAGTTAGTTATCCGGTAACCATTCACAATTTCTCCAATAAAAATTCATTCCCAGTTGTAGTTGAAGTTTATAACACAGACAACCTAAAAACAGTCGTTTTTAGCCAAAAACAAACTTGTGAGACAGAAACATCAACTTATAAAGAACTCATATTCGATTTGGATTTGCAAGCAGGAAAATATATGGTAAAAACAATTGCGCTGGGTACTGAATATGAAAGTCAGTTAGGTGTGGGTAAAGCAGAAGGAAAACCATATGTTTATGAGCTTGATTTAAACAGCGATGGAATAAACGAATACCGGATGGAAAACGATTCTGTTCAGGTAACCTTATTGCGTATAGGGGCCAGGGTTATTGAATATGTTGTAAAAAGCAGAAATGATAACGTGCTGTTTAAAATCTGGCCTGAAAAAGCGACAAATCACAAAAGGCCATTCAGGATGAGAGGGTTTTATCCATTTGGTGGTTTTGAAGATTTTCTGGGACAGGCAAGTATGGAAACACACAAAATTTATGATGCAAAAATCACAAAAAAAGAAGGCGACTTTGTAAGGGTGGAAATGGAAACCGATTACTATGGAAACCGATTGAAAAAAACATTTACACTTTATGGAAACTCACCATTATTGGAGATTCGGTTTAGCTTAGATTTCAAAAATCCGGAAGCAAATGTAATTGGGCCACAACCCATACTTCATTTAGGTGAAAACCACGGAACGGAAGATGTGTTTACAGTACCTACAATGGATGGATTAAAAGAATACCGCATGAGGCCGGAAGAATATTATGGACAGGCAATCAATGTTAAAGAGGGATGGAATGCCGGATACGACACAAAAGAAGATATATCGTTTGTTGGAGCTTTTCCGGTTAAACAGCCTCACTTTTTGCACATGTGGATGAATCATCCCAGCAATAGCGATGCTCCACATTACTATGTTGAGTTTCAACCATGGACTCCCATAATGCAGAAAACCACAATGTATTTTAGTTATTATATTTGGGGAACTGGTGGAGCCTGGCAAAACGGTGTTGACGAATTGCGGAAGAGGAATTTGATTTCTGTTCGTTAACTTAAAAAACGCTGACAGGTCTATGGACGCTGTCAGGTTTGAAAATGCTGCCTTGACTTGTCAGCGTGCGTAGCTCCTGACAACGTTGAAAAAAAGTAATAATCAATAAATACAATCGATATAAAAAATCATTATAACCGTTATAATATGAAAAACAAATCTTTATTTAAAACAGCAATTTTGCTTGCAACCTTTTTTGTTTTTATCAAAATCGATGCAAAAGAGGTTTCAAAAGAATTAAATATCAAACACATTGAACTTGGAGCGCCGGTTCCTGCTATACCTTTTTATCATTTTGTTGCCGACCTTGAATTGCCTGCACCTTCGATAATAGAAGTACATGCAGAAGTTAATGGGAAAGCTCTGCGGGCAACCGATTTGCACCGTGTAAAAGACGATACCGAAATGAATTATCCGCCCTTGACCCACCGACCACCATCAGGATATGGATTATCGCAGGATGGAACTTTGTACCAGAATTTGCATGTAACAGGTTGGGTAAAATGGAATCCCGGAGAAACCTATTCGATAAAGATTACAGTCAGAATAAAAAAAGATATAAAAGGGACAGATAAAGATGAATGGCTCTCAAAAACAGTAAATGTAAAGGCACCCGAAAATCAACAGGTTTACGATGCTGCATGGAAAAACTATAAATCGGTTGTGGTAAGCGAAACTGCCGGAATTGACAGAATATCGGAACCGGTTGAAATGCTGCTTGCATTTTATCCTGATGAAGCCTTTGATTTAAAACGCGAAATAAGAGTTGTAGCAGTTGACCCTGTAACTTTCAAATTAACCGAAGTTCCTTGCCAGGTTTACGATTTGCAAAAATATTTGGTTGAAGATGATTTAGCGCCAGATGAAAATGGTAAACCAACACGAGAAGTTCCGCTTTGGTTTCCAACATTAAGCGCACGCGTGGCTTTTACGGCTGATGTTCCGGCCAATAAAAGCAAAGTTTACCTTGTTTTTTACAACAATGACAAAGCGCTGGCAACAAATTACAACAGCGATTTAAAAGTTCAGGGGGAAATGCCCGGATTAAATATTGACAACGATAAAATGTCGATTGTGCTGCATCCCAATTCGGGTCATCTTGACCAATTAACATTTAAAAAGAAACCAAATTTTCCACTTTTCCACCGCATGGAAACAAACGGTGCTATACACTGGAATCCTGGAATATACACTCCTCCCCGACCATGGACACATACAGCAGACTGGAAACCGCCACAGCATGTAAACGTGATTTCCGGGCCGGTTACTGCTATTACCGAATTGTGGGGAAATTTGCGCGATATTCCGGAAGTTGATGCCTCGGTTAGGTATCAGTTTTTCCCCGATGCACCCTATTTTATAAGCTCAACAAGTATGCGTATCAACGAAACAGTAAACTGCATTGCTTTGCGGAATGCCGAAATTGTGTTCAAACGCGAATTGATGACACACGCCGCATGGTATGATGTTATTCGTGACAAAGTTATTACTTACGATATAACCGATATGCCCGACCTTACCGATTTGATGATGGAAGCTGATGTTCCGTGGATTACTTTTTACAATGAAAAAGAAAAAATTGGATTTGCAGGTATTCAGTTGAGTTATTCAAACAGTGGACTCGAATCACGTGAAAGGTTGTTGAACCCGTTTATGTATATCACCGGAGGTCCTTGGATTTACTGGGCACGGGCTTTATCGCTACCTTTTCTATCGTCGAATATGCAACAAATGGTGCCTGCCATGAAAGGGAATTATTTTAGCGAAAAATGGGCTTACCTTGTTTATGAGATTGAAGATGGGGCTAATCCATACCAACCGGTTTTGGAATGGAAAAAACGTTTGCTTAATCCTTTAAGGGTATATTTGGCCGAAGAAGTTGATGAACGCGTTTCGAAAACCGTTCAGGAACTATTTATCGATGAAGGTAAAAGTGGCTGGGAAGAAAGAGATACGGGAAAACATTAAAAAATAAAAAATGCAAAACTCGCGGCGTGATTTTTTTAAGAAAGCATCTGTTACAGGAATTGCAGCGATGACAATTCCATTTTCAGCAAATTCTGAAAATTTTGTTGGGTTGGAAGGAATAGAAGAATTTGAAGACAAATTAATTGTTCCCAAAGGTGTAGGTTTGAAAATTACAGGGACTTTTCTTGATGAAATTTCGCATGATATTCCGCACCAAAACTGGGGTGAAAAAGAGTGGGATCAGGACTTCGCTTACATGAAAGCCATTGGAATTGATACGGTAATTA
>JBBQPP010000525.1:0-3414 GCA_038217255.1 Bacteroidales bacterium
GTTTCGCTCCAGCAACCACATTCGCCGCAATGCACGCCAACTCCCTGTTTAACTGCTTCTATCCAAGGCTTGTAAAAATCTTCCAGACTTTTGCGGTTAAACTCACGCCCATCAATTTTCCCCGGCCAAACCGGTTCCGGAGCATCATCGGGATTTTTAAAAACCCAGGGCGCACGGTAATGTGAAATGTAATGCGGAAAATATCCCCGGCAACTTTGACCGATTTCAAGATCAAAAATTTCAGGAATTACATCACTGCCAACGTTATTTCCATCGGCAATTACCATGTGTTTAGGATTAAATGAACGAATGGTTTCCATCGATTTTTTAGCTACTTCGCGGTATAATTCTCCCGGAATCGGACCACGTTTTGAATGTTGATCGTTCATATCTTCGCGGGTACAGGGTTCGTTTACCAAATCGAAACTGATTTGTTTTGGCGTTTTCGATGCGAACCTTTTTGCCCACATTCCCCAATGAAAATAAAAAGCTTCCTGTGCGGCTTTGTCTTCCCACAAATTATAGGGTTCGTTAAAGCCTGCATTTACACAAAATCCCGGTGCACGATGCAGATTCAAGCTAACATGCAAACCATGTTTATTGGCCATTTCAACAATTTCCTCCACCTTATCAACAGCAGCTTTATCGATGTTGTACACATCATCAGGAGTAATATCTTTCGAACGGTCGAAACTTAAGTAGTGTGGATAAGCCATCGGAAAACGCACAAAATCGAAACCCCAATCAGCCATCCATTTAAAATCGTCTTCGGTTGTTGCTCCTCTTCCACCACCTTCAGGATTTGGAGAAAAGTAATCGAGAAGATTGAAGCCCTTCCATCGCGGTAATTTGTTTTGAATTGTTTGTATCGAATTTGAGTAAGCAAGATTTCCTGCCAATCCTACTCCAGCTGCAACCAGCCCTGAAGTTTTAATAAAATTTCGCCGTTCCATTTTTTTAGTTGATTTAATTTGAAACAAAGTTATAATTTGATGATGATTTGGCAACTTGTAAATCAGAATCTTCATTCAATTCTTTCGTTGAAAAATTCTGTTAAACCCGAATTGAGTTTGATTTCAACAAAGTACTTCAAAAACATTAAGTAAACCCAATGTGTTTTAATGTCATTAAAATTTGAAAATGAAATCTATAATTAAAAATATATCCCAAACATTTGCCAGTACCGAAAAAATGCCGGTTTTATTTCTGGGTCATGGCAGCCCCATGAATGCCATTGAAGAAAACGAGTTTGTTGCCGGATTCAGAAACATCGGGAAAACCATTCCAAAGCCAAAAGCAGTTTTGTGTATTTCAGCGCACTGGGAAACTCTTGGCACTAAAGTAACAGCAATGGAAAAACCAAAAACCATTCACGATTTCGGAGGTTTTCCAAAAGCACTTTTTGAAGTTCAATATCCGGTTTTAGGCAGTCCTCTACTTGCCAACGAAATAAAAAATAATGTACCAAAAAACGAAATTGGCCTCGATGATAAATGGGGACTTGACCATGGAGCCTGGAGTGTAATCAAACACCTTTACCCAGCTGCGGATGTGCCGGTAATCCAGTTAAGCCTGGATTATTCAAAACCTCCAAAATACCATTATGAACTGGCAAAAGAACTATCCTGGTTGCGCCAGAAAGGAGTATTGATTATTGGCAGTGGGAACATGGTTCATAATCTTAAATTGGTTGCATGGGATAAAATTAACGTCGATAACTTCAGTTATATCTGGGCAACAGAAGCCAACAGCAAAATGAAAAGTTTCATTTTGGAAAACGATTACAATTCTCTCATCAATTACAAATTACTCGGAAGAGCATTTGAGCTGGCCATCCCAACACCAGAGCATTTTTTGCCGCTACTTTACACGATTGCGCTAAAAAGTAAAAACGAAAAAACAACTTTGTTCAACGATAAGGCAGTGGCTGGATCGCTATCCATGACTTCGCTGAAAATCGGGTAATTTAAATTTGATTATATTCCGTTGCTTTTTTCAATTAAAAGTCAACATAGAATGCATAGTTAACTTTTCAAATATGAAAAACTATTTGAATTTTGTGATATTGATTATGGACACGCTGCTTTCAATGCTTATTGGTTGGGCGATAAATAGTGCGATGATGATTTTGAGTATCCCAATTTCCGTTTACGATTTTCATGCAGGTTTATTTAACCTGAATTATTCTGATTTCTGCTCCACCCAAATCAATTTTGAAGTATCGTAACCTCTTTTTGCAGCTTGATGCAGAATAAGGTTTTTAATGTTGTTTTCCAGTTTGGGGCTACGACTTAAAATCCAAAGGTATTTATCTGAACTGCTTCCAATTAAAGCCCATTGATAGTTATCGTCCAGTTCCATCACCAGATAATCGGCATAAAAAATCCAGAAAAAAGAAACTTTGAGTTTTCCCGGTTTATCGGTTAGTTTTGCCTTTCCTTCCGCAACGCTGAGTTTCCCATCGAGTGTATTTTCATATCCCTGATTCAAAACCTTAATCTTTCCATCTTCACGAAGTGAATAAGTTGCGGTAACACCAACCAAATCCCTTTCGAAACGGTTATCGAACCGTGCAATTTCGTACCAGGTTCCCAAATAACGTTGCAGGTCAAGTTCCTGAACTGTTGACACATCCATTTCTTCTGATTTTTTAGTTTGACAACCGCCAATAAAAAAGAAAATAAAAAAAGTTAGAAATAATGATATTTTTAAGTGAGTAGTTTTCATACAATTTTAATGTTTAATCATTTCTATCCTCCGTATCATTTCCATACACATTCTGCCATTGTGGTAAGGCGCTTTCCATGGGCTGACTTTATCTGTTTCCAAAGGTTTTAACTGGGAATCGACACCCCAAAACCATTCGCCATTCTTTTTGTCGATGATATGATCTTGAATAAATTTCCAGCTTTTTTGAGCGTATTCAAGATACTTTTCATCGTTTGTAATTTGATACGAATTGAAAAAACCTAAAACTGCTTCGGCTTGCGGCCACCAATCGAATTGCTCTTGCAAATGACCTTCCGCTTTTTCGTAATACATTCCACCGTGTGGAGCCAGTCCTTCTTTTATGGCAACTTCGCTCATTTTTATGGCAACATGTTCAACTTCTTCAATAATCTCCTTTTTACCCAAAACTTCGGCGGCTTCGCGCATTAACCAGGTTGCTTCAATATCGTGGCCATAAGAATCGATTTCGGAGCGTATTGTCCAGTCTTTGTCGAAAAACAGGATTAAATGACCAGTTTCTTCATCCAATATTTTATCAAGGAAAATACGAAGTAAATGTTCTACTTTCTTTTCAACCTCTTCTACTTTGTGAATTCGGTAAAGATTTGTGTATGCTTCCAAAATGTGCAAATGGGTGTTCATCGATTTTTTTACGTCCAAATCTTTTGGGCTGAGGCGCTGGTC
>JBBQPP010000526.1:0-3412 GCA_038217255.1 Bacteroidales bacterium
CATCAAATCCATCCAAAATCAAATATGAACTGTCATTTTGAGGAAATGTAAACCTAAAATTTGCTGCCCGGTCTGTTGGTGTAACCTCGGCAGTAACGTCAAAATCGGCCAGATAAACTTTGTAATAATGTGGCCGTGCAACTTCTGCTTTGTGAGAAAACCACGACTGGCGATCGTCTTCTTTGTATTTCAAATCGCCCGTTACCGCCATAAATGAAAACGCCGCATAATCGTTAATCCAGGGACTGGGTTGGTGGGTTTGTTTGATGCCTCGGATTTTTGTGTCGTCATATCCGTAACACCAGCCATTCCCCATTTTCCCGGTTTGTGGTGTCCAGAAATTCATTCCCCACGGCCTTGCAATTGCAGGGTAAGTGTTCCCGTTCGACAACGAATAATTTGAATCGGTTCCCATTAACGGGTTTACCAAAGCTGTTAAATTTTCGGGTTGTTCCGATGTAGAGACTGACGGCCGTCCGTCTCTACCTGAATTGTTGCACCCAAATAAAAATGCGAAAGCAATAATAAATGTTGTGTATTTCATTTTTGTTTTGTTTTTGAACCACATAGGCACATAAGAAAACATAGGTTTTTCTATTGTGTTCTAAGTGCCTGTTGTGGTTAATTATTTTTAATATACTATCGATTTAGGCCTGTCTTCCATGTTAGCCCCAAAATCCGGGTTTGGCGTATTCCCCATTTTGAAAACCAAATCGCCTCCATTCAATATTTCCTTGTGGGTAATGAATGATTTTGTATAAGCTTCTCCATTTAAAGTTGCTGATTGAATGTACAAATTTTCTTTGCTGTTGTTTTCTGCAATGATTTTAAAAGATTTTCCTCCAGCCAAAACAATTTCAGCCGAATTGAATAGCGGACTGCCAAAAACATAAGCGCCATTTGCCGGATTTACAGGGTACATTCCCATAGAAGAAAGAACATACCAGGCAGACATTTGGCCACAATCTTCATTACCGCACAAACCATCGGGTTGGTCGGTGTAAAAAGTGGTGCAAATCTCGCGAACTTTTTCTGCCGTTTTCCATTGCTGACCGGCATAGGCGTACAAATATACAATATGGTGACTTGGCTCATTTCCATGTGCATATTGTCCAATTAAACCGGAAATGTCGGATGAAGCTCCTTCAACCTGCTCTGATGAAATAGAGAACAAACTATCTAATTTTGTTATAAATGCTTTTTCACCTCCATGAATTTCAATTAATCCTTCCACATCCTGAGGTGCAAGCCAGGTGTATTGCCAGCTGTTACCTTCGCAAAAATCATCTTCGCGGTGTTGCGAATAAATTGGGCTAAAAGGTGTCCTCCAGGTTCCGTCGGCCATTTTTCCGCGCATAAATTTTATGTTATCATCAAAATAAAATTTGTAATATTTTGAACGTTTTGTAAACAGTTCAGCATCTTCATTTTTTCCCAAAGCTTTTGCCATTGCTGCGATGCACCAGTCGTCAATTGCATATTCAAGCGCACGGGCAACAGATTCAACCTGCGAATCGGCTGGAATAAAACCCTGTGATTTTACAAAATCCAACCCTCGTTCATCACGCAAAGCTGAAGTTTTCATGGCTTCAAAAGCGCGTTCGGCATCAAACCCGGTGAAACCTTTTAAAAAGGCATCGGCAATAACCGGAATGGCATGGTAGCCGACCATAGTATTTGTTTCGTTTCCATACAGGTGCCAAATGGGGAGTTTGCCTTGTTGGTCGTAAATATCGAGCATTGTATTTACAAAATCGTTGACGCGTTCTGGTTGAATCAGCGTAAACAGCGGGTGTGCAGCACGGTAAGTATCCCACAGCGAAAATGTTGTATAGGTTTCATGTTCTGGATTCTGATGCACTTCATGATCAGCTCCACGATAATCGCCGTTGGCATCGTTAAAAAGCGAAGGCGCAATCATTGTGTGAAAAAGCGAAGTATAAAAAGTTTTCTTTTCAGCTAAATCTGCTGTTTCGATTTTGATTTTTCCAAGTTCGGCATTCCATTTTTCATTTGCCGATTTGTACGCCGAATCAAAATCCCAATCAGCAATTTCTGTTGTCAGGTTATTTTTTGCCCCTTCCATACTTACCGGTGAAATCGCTGTTTTTGCCATTAATTCTCCGTTTCCTTCAAATTCGATAATGGCTGTGATTTCCCCAATTTTTTTGTTGGATTTAATGATTTCAAGGTTTTTTATATCTTTTGAAAATTCAGTGTAGTAAAAAATACGTTGGTCGTTTGCCCAGCCTTTTGAAAAACGGAAACCCTGAATGCTGTTGTTTCCGGCTTGTTTAATTTCGCCTTTGGTAAGAAGATCCCACCCCGTCCCATATTTTAAATCGACGATAACCTTAGAATTGCCTTCATTTTTAAAATTGTATTTATGAAAACCTACTCTTTCAGAAGCGGTTAGTTCAGCTTTTATATTGTATTTTTCAATGTCGATGGAATAATAACCGGGTTTAACGGTTTCGTTTTGGTGGGTATATTTTGCCTGCCAACTGTAAATATCTTTATCGTTTTTTGAAGGCATAAAATCGCCCGAAACCGGCATGAAAAGTATGTCGCCCAAATCACCAATCCCTGTTCCACTTAAATGTGTGTGTGCAAAACCTATCAAAATCGAGTCGGAATAATGATAACCTGAACACCAGTCCCAACCTTGCGTTGGGTTGTTTGGCCCCAATTGTACCGCACCAAACGGAACATTTGCACCCACAAAAACATGTCCGTGATAATCGCTACCGATATAGGGATCAACAAACTGAGTAAAGTTGGTTTCAGTCTCAACCGTTGGTTTTTCCTCTTTTTTAGTGGTACATGATGCAATTGTTAATGCAGCGGCCAAGACAGAGAAATAAAATAATTTTTTCATTGAATAAGGACTTTTTAATTTTTTTCAAATGCAAATATAGACAAGTGAGCGGAAAAAATGGATTATAATTTTGAATCAGGGGAGAGTTTGTGTTTTTACCACGCATTGCGCAGATGGACACAGATTGTTTTTATCCGTCAGGCAGTTCGAAATCACTGGACGGGTAAAAAAAAATGCCGTCCCTGTTTTTGAAAACAGAGGGACGGCATCCTTTTAAAAATCGGCTGTTGAAATCTACAATTCCTTGATTTTGATATTCCTAAACCAAACAGGATATCCATGGTCCTGCAAACCAATATAACCTTCTTTCGCAATACCTTCTATCCAGCCTGGGAATGATTTGAATTTGCTGTTTGCAACCATTTTATCCCATTCGGGTGTCCATAGTGTATATGAAACCACTTCTGTGCCGTTTTGAGTATGGGTAACTTTTCCGTCTTTTACTTTAATTACAATTGTGTTCCATTTTCCGGCAGGATGCACGGTTTTTGGGTCGGCTGCAATTATATCATACAGTGATCCGGCCAAATGGCT
>JBBQPP010000527.1:0-3407 GCA_038217255.1 Bacteroidales bacterium
CAAATAAAAAAAATCTTAAATTTGTTTATTCTTAAATAAGAACAATTCTCTTATGACTATCAATGATATTAAAATGACCACTGAAGAAATTAGAAATAAGCTGACCGAAAGAGGTTTAAAAGTAACTCCTCAAAGAATGGCAATTTTGGAAGCCATCTATAATCTTAAAAATCACCCAACAGCGGAGAATATAATTGATTACATAAAAAAAATGCACCCAAACATAGCCACAGGTACAGTGTATAAAGTATTAGGCGCTTTAGTTGATAACAGAATAGTTAAGAAAGTTACAACTGAAAAAGACGTTATGCGATATGATGGAATCATGGAAAACCATCATCATTTATATTGTATAGAATCCAATTTAATAAAAGATTATGTTGATGAAGAGCTGGATGAACTGCTTCAGAATTATTTTGAAAAAAAGAATCTTCCAGGTTTTAAAATTGAAGATATTATACTTCAAATAAAGGGAACATTTGACAAACAGTAATAATTAACTTAAAAAAAAAGTATTATGGAACATGATTCAGAAAATAGGAGTAAATGCCCCGTAACAGGAGCAACAGGTAAACACATTATTGGCGGAGTCGGGACAAAAAACCACAATTGGTGGCCAAATCAGTTAAAGCTTAACATTCTACGTCAACACTCTTCAAAATCGAACCCAATGGGCAAAGATTTTGATTATGCCAAAGAATTTAAAAGTCTTGATTTGCAAGCACTTAAAAAAGACCTTCACAAATTAATGACTGATTCACAAGACTGGTGGCCGGCAGATTTTGGCCATTACGGACCGTTATTTATCCGAATGGCATGGCACAGTGCCGGTACATATCGCACAGGTGATGGACGTGGTGGCGCTGGTGGCGGACAACAACGTTTTGCGCCGCTAAACAGTTGGCCTGACAATGTCAACCTCGATAAAGCACGCAGATTGCTTTGGCCAGTCAAGCAAAAATATGGCAACAAAATATCATGGGCTGACCTGATGATACTTGCCGGTAATGTAGCCTTAGAATCAATGGGTTTCAAAACTTTCGGATTTGCCGGTGGACGTGCTGATGTGTGGGAACCCGAAGAAGATGTGTATTGGGGTTCAGAAACAAAATGGCTGGATAATGACGAGCGCAACCTGGACATCAATGAAGTTGACAATCCACTTGCGGCTATTCAAATGGGGTTAATATATGTAAATCCGGAAGGACCGGACGGAAACCCCGACCCACTCGCAGCAGCTACAGATACCCGGAATACTTTTGCCCGTATGGCAATGAATGATGAAGAAACAGTTGCTCTGATAGCTGGTGGGCACACTTTTGGTAAAACCCATGGAGCCGGGGATGCAGCGCTTGTTGGAGCTGTACCGGAAGCTGCCGGCATTGAAGAGCAGGGCCTTGGTTGGAAAAGTTCCTTTGGTTCAGGAAAAGGTGGCGATACAATAGGCAGCGGTTTAGAAGTAACATGGACACAAACTCCTGCAAAGTGGAGTTACTATTTTTTTGAAAATTTGTTTAAATATGAATGGGAACTAACAAAAAGTCCGGCTGGAGCAAACCAGTGGACTGCTAAAAATGCGGGTGATGTAATTCCTGATGCTCATGATGCATCGAAAAAGCATGCTCCAACCATGTTAACAACTGACCTTTCATTGCGTTTCGATCCGGTTTATGAAAAAATATCAAGACATTTCTATGAACATCCTTTGGAATTTGCCGATGCCTTTGCTCGTGCATGGTTTAAACTTACGCACAGAGATATGGGGCCCATCTCACGCTATTTAGGTGATGAAGTACCCAAAGAAGAGCTAATTTGGCAAGACCCGATTCCTGCTATAAATCACACTTTAATTGACGGGAAAGATATTGCTGAATTAAAAACAAAGGTATTAAAATCAGGACTTTCTGTTTCGCAATTGGTTTCAACTGCTTGGGCTTCAGCTTCTACCTTTCGTGGTTCCGACAAGCGTGGAGGAGCTAACGGTGGTCGCATCCGGCTTGCTCCCCAAAAGGATTGGGTTGTTAACAATCCAGCTCAATTATCAAGGGTTTTAGAGAAGTTGAAAGCTATTCAAAAGGAATTCAATGACGCCCAATCCAGCGGAAAAAAGGTGTCACTTGCCGACCTGATTGTACTTGCCGGTTGTGCCGGCGTAGAGAAAGCGGCAAAAGATGCAGGAACAAATATATCTGTTCCTTTTACTCCGGGGCGTATGGATGCTTCTCCTGATCAAACCGACATAGAATCCTTCAAAGCACTGGAGCCGGTTGCCGATGGTTTCCGCAATTATCTAAAAACAAAATATAAAGTTTCAACAGAAGAATTGTTGGTTGATAAAGCACAATTGCTATCATTAACTGCTCCTGAAATGACTGTGCTCATTGGAGGAATGCGTGTTTTGAACACAAATTTTGACAATTCAAAACATGGTATTTTCACTAAAAATCCGGAAGTTCTAACAAACGATTTCTTTGTAAATCTACTCGACATGGGTACGGCTTGGATGCCATCATCTGAGGACAATGAAAAATTTTCCGGACGCGACAGAAAATCAGGCGAAGTAAAATGGACAGCAACCCGCGCCGACCTTATCTTTGGTTCAAACTCAGAGCTTAGGGCAATAGCCGAGGTTTACGGAAGTTCAGATGCTAAGGAAAAATTTGTTACAGATTTTGTGACAGCGTGGAACAAAGTAATGAATCTTGACCGTTTTGATTTGGTTTGATGTGAGCATAATCACGCTGCAATCCATCAATATTGTAATCAATTCTACTTTGGCACATTCCAACAAGTTTATTTTTTTTGCACCGTCCTATACAGACTGTATGAAAACGTGAGTTTTGACTAACCCTGGCATTCATGCCAGGGATTAAAATGACAAGATGCATCGGGCCCTTAATATGAGGATGTTGGGCTAAAGCCCGGTTTCATTATTATCATTCTGTCCCCAGCATGCCCGCCTGACCGGACGGGCAGGAATGCTGGGGTTAGTTTTTACACAGCCTGTAAAGCATTGCGCAAAATTGAAAAGAAATGACAGACTAATTCGTTTTTTGTCAATTCTTAACAGCAAGGAGAAAAAGAACATTCGGTATAACATGGCAAAATACACCTAAAACATCAGGCCGACTTACCAGCTTATCAGGGAGCTGGTCTGGGCTTATCAATAAGCAAAGCTTACGTTGAAATGCTTGGTGGAAGAATTTGGATTGATTCAGAGGAAGAAAAGGGAAGTGCCTTTTATTTTACTCTTCCGTACCATACATATACAATCAAAGAAAGCAGCAACAAAAACAAGAACTCGCTTTCTGTTTCATTGACCCCGACAAACAATTTGAAAATACTTATTGTCGAAGACGATGAAATATCAGAAGAACTCATTTCGATTGCAGTCAGGAAATTTAAAA
>JBBQPP010000528.1:0-3391 GCA_038217255.1 Bacteroidales bacterium
GAGCATTTGCACCACTTTCCCTTTGCTTTTATTTGCCATATAGCTTTGTTTTTATTGAATAAAAGTAAGTCAATTTGCAAATTGCGGAAAATGGTTTGGGGAAATTTTATCAAATCTTTTGAACAAGAATTGAATGCGAAACAGCTGGAAATAAATATTGTGGTATGCATATAATAAAACAAGGGGTTGCAACCACTTGTTTAAGTCAGTATCATCTGTATATTTTGAGTTTAATTGAAAATAGTTTTTTGAAAAAACAAAATTGAGGAAAACAGAATTACATATCCGAAATACCTTTCAAAATCATTGTGCCAAATTATCTTTTACTCCACCGGTACGCCAAACGACCCAATATTGGTAACCTGATAATCGCTCATCACAACTTTTTTGTGTGAGTTTTTATCCACTTTTGTAACTTCCATAACCGATTTTTCGCCGCTTTCCTTATTCACTGTTGTGGCTTCCATCATATATCCCCAGCCCATGCCGTGAGAATATATTGCAGTTTTGAACAAGGTACTAAAAAAATCCTGCGTGTTCATTTTAAGGTCTTTTGTAATCCAAACGTTGGAAACCGTATTTTCGTCGGTATATTTATACTCTTCGCAATGAAGGCCTGCAATTGTTTTTGATCGGCCGGTTTTCTCAACATTTGGGTTTGCCAAATAGGTTTCAGGCGATTCTGAAAGATCAATATCCTCAGCACTGCCAGCTGCTGCTGTTTGGAATAAGCCTCCCAAACCATACACAATCCCTGTTTTTTCTCCGTTTTCTTCTGACAGCATAATGGTAGCGCCATTCTTTGCATCAATAATTATAAATCCCATTCCCGGTTGCGCCATGTCCCCCGAAACAAATTGGTAAGCCATACTTTTTGAATCGCTGCTGAGATGCGTAATAAATTCTCCATCACTTGATTTTTTACCTTTTTTATCATACGATTCGATGTGCATTTGAACAAGGTTGTCAAACGAGTAGCTATTTTCAATAGGCACAGGTTCGCCGCTAACGCCCATTTTTTTCATCATATTTGTCAAGTGCTCTTCACTTTTGCTGTTTGAAGTACTTTTTTTATTTCCACTGCTGTCAGAATTTTCCTCTTCGTCATTAAATATTGCTTCTTCAACCTTGTCAAGTTGTTTGTCGATTTCCTTATCGGCTCTGTCAGCAGCACGATCTTCAAGCCTTTGTTCAATATTTTTCTGGGCTTTGCGCTTTATATCTTTTAATAATCTCTGACTGGTTGCCGACTGTGTGAGAAAACTGAAAAGCAGTATCATTAAACTAATTCTGACTAAATGATTCATATCTATTGTGTTTTAATATAAAAAGCTAATAATATACAAATTACGATTATTTTTTTAAAAAATCAATACCTCACTATTTTTTATTGAATTAGTTTTGACAGAATTTGGTTTATGAATTTTAAAATCTCAGGGTAGAACAGGACACAGAATATCAATGAAAAGTATTATTTTGGAAAACAAAAAAACCATTATGGCAAAATCAAATTTTCTTGCATTCGATATTGGCGCATCCAGCGGCCGGGCAATTCTTGGGACATTAGAAAATAATAAAATTGAGTTGGTTGAAATTCATCGGTTTAAAAATCAAATGTGTAAAATCAACGGAAGTTATTTCTGGAATATTTTCTCATTGTTCGATGAATTAAAAACCGGGTTGAAAAAGTGCATTACAGAATATAAAATTCAACCCGAATCAATTGGGATTGATACCTGGGGCGTTGATTATTCATTAGTTACAAGCGAAGGACATTTGGTCGGATTGCCTTTTGCCTACCGCGACCACCGCACAGATAAATCAATGGAAGAGTTTTTTAAAATCCTCTCCAAAAAAGAAACCTACCTTTTGTCGGGAATCCAGTTTATGCAATTCAATACACTTTTCCAGCTTTTTTCATCAGTTCAGCAAATCTATTCGGGATTGAAAATTGCCGAAAGCCTTTTATTTACGCCAGATACATTAAACTATATGTTTACAGGCATAAAAAAAATTGAATACACAATTGCAAGCACTTCGCAGCTTTTAAAACCAGGTAAAGCAGAATGGGAACCAAAACTTTTTGACTCAGCCGGAATTCCGTTCGATTTAACCGAAGAAATTATTCAACCCGGAACTTCAATTGGAAATTTGTTGTCTGAAGTTTTGGAAGAAACCGGAAGCGCTTCAATTCCATGCATTGCAGTTGCAAGCCATGATACAGCATCAGCCATTGTTTCTGTTCCAGCTCAGGGAGAAAATTGGGCTTATTTAAGTTCGGGCACATGGTCGTTGTTGGGAATTGAAAGTCCGGTTCCGCTTGTTTCAGAGAAAACTTTGGAAATGAATTTCACCAACGAAGGCGGTGTGGAAGGTACAACCCGATTCCTAAAAAATATCATGGGAATGTGGCTCATTCAAGAGTGTAAACGCATTTGGGATGAAGAGGGAGAATTGGACTGGCAACAGATTGTAGATTTAAGCATTGCAGCTGAACCATTCAAAAGCCTTATCAATCCTGACGATTCAATGTTCCTGAACCCCGGCAACATGCCAAAAGCCATTCAGGAATTTTGCGCCAAAACCAATCAGCCGGTTCCCGAAACAAAAGGCGAAATTGCACGATGCATTTACGACAGTTTGGTTTTGAAATACAAATTCACAATCAAACAGATCGAATCGGTTACAGGAAAAACAATAGAAAAATTACACATAATTGGAGGAGGCGCACACAATATAATAATGAACCAATTGATCGCTGACGCTACTGGAATCGCAGTTTTTGCCGGGCCGACCGAAGCAACTGCCATCGGCAATATTATGTTGCAGGCAAAAGCGCTGGGCAATGTAAAATCATTGACCAAAATTCGCGAAATTGTGCGGAATTCCTTCGAAGTAATTGAATATAAACCTTCACCAAAATTGGATTGGGAAAGTGCATACAAAGTATTAGAAGAATTACTGGATATAAATTGGTAAAATCATTTTTGTATCTTTGAATTATGAAAGCAATAAAAGAAATTGAACAAAAAATTCATCAATTATCGCCTGGATTAATAGAGGAGTTAGATACTTTTTTGGATTACTTGATCAATAAAAAAGATACAAAAAAGCAAAAGAAACTTAAACAGAATTGGGCTGGTGGCTTGAGGGGAATAAAAATATCAGCAATTGAACTTCAAAAAAAAGCACTAGATTGGAGACAAAAGTAAAATACCTTGTTGACACCAATGTTTGGCTTGAACGACTTTTGGATCAGGAAAAATCGGCAGTAGTTGAAAGTTTTCTTGATGTAACACCAACTCATCAACTCTTTATAAGTGATTTTGCCTTGCATTCAATGGGGGTAATTTTATCTCGGTTTAAAAAAACAGAAGTTTTTGAAAAGTTT
>JBBQPP010000529.1:0-3388 GCA_038217255.1 Bacteroidales bacterium
CAATGTTTCCTTAGTTCTTAAAAGTTCATTGTTCGGAGACAAATAAAAAGTCACTTCCCAAATATTAATGGAAGTGACTTTCAAATGAAAAGAACTTTTATGAATGTCCCTTCACAACAATCATCATTATTTTCAGGTTCAGCCTAAAAAAATTAAAAAGCTGAAGGACGAAATTGGTACGTCTCCGTATTGTTCCCTTTGTAGGGATTGGAGGGTAAAACTCGTCTTTATTTGCGCTATATACTTTGTTTTCCATAATATAAATTGGTTTACGAATCAAGCAACTTTGGTCATTTTAATAACTTCAAATTCGACACCTTTTTTAACGGCATCATTTGCGCGTTTAAGCACTTCCCTTGTCATTTCTTCGCTGAGGTAGTATTCCCCACAGTTTTGACACACATTCGCCGGGACATCTTTAATGGCAATGATTGAGCCTTCTCTTTCCAAGGTTACCGTCACTTTTCCTTTTTTAGTTGTTCCGTTTTTGCAGATTACACATTCCATAATATTCTATTTTTTAGTAGTAAAATCGTTTTCCCTTACATTGATTTCACTCTCTTAACTTTTACATTTTTTATTCAATGCCGTTTAGTTAGTAAAACAGACTTCGACTACGCTCAGTCTAACTGTCACCCACAGCGAAGTCGAAGGGTGTTTGAAATATTTCTTCTTAAATTTCATTCTTAATTTAACGACATTGATTCTCTATTTCTTATTTCATCTTTCTTTCTCCTCCCCTCGGGGAGGTCGGGTGGGGCTTTCCTATTCCGGCACCAACCACCAAAGCGGATATCCTTTTGCCTTGTGTAAAAACATATAATGCAAAAACAATTTTATCCAATGACCGGCCAACCCGATTTCGCCAACAGTTTGTTTTATGTCGCGGCCCCATTCAGGGTATTTTTCCCAGTCGGGCACAACTGGCGAAACTGTCATTGTTGCGCCCAAACCCTTGGTCATGCTGTAGCCTGCTGAAACAATACACGCTGCACCCATTTTCCCCATACTGGCTTTGTGGTGGTGTTCAATTTTCCCGCTTTTTATGGATTCTGCAATATTTTGGGCGATAATTTTCCCAGTAACTCCAGACGGCATTCCAGTTCTTGGTGGTGCTGGCGAAATCATCGTCCCGTTCACGCTTTTCATCGGTTTTGAAATGGGGTGGGGAGGTGCAAAGGCTATCCCGGCAGCATAAATATTTTCGTAGGCCGGACTTTGATATGTTTGTGGCCAGTCTTTTATGCTCCAATCTTCAAAAGCTTTTGGGGTGTAATCGGCATCCACTTTCATGAATTTGTTGGGTGCAAAAAGTGTTGAAGTAATATCTTCCCCGGCTTTGTTGAACGCTTTAATGTCGTGACCCGAAAAGGCAGGAATTAGCATGGCAAAATCGAATTCGGCTGTGTGCATTCCTCCGTCAAGTGTTTCGTAATGTGCAACTCCAGGTTCTACTTTTTTCACGCCTGCGCGTTTTATCCATTTAATGTTGTTTTCGGCAAAAACCGATTCGGTAAACACTTTAGTTGAAGTTATATAGCCGCCCCGTTTTATAAATGCGCCACCCATTCCAAAATCACCAACTTCATATTCATTTGAAATCCATGTAATTTCTGCAAGGTGCGAAAGTTTGCGTTGTTTTAGTTCGAATGCTATGTTCAGCGTATATTCAAAAGCTGCGCCCTGGCATGTAGCGCCGGGGTGGCCGGTTCCAATCAGGAAACGTTGTTTTTTCCCCTGTTTCATCAATTCGATGCTTTTTTGAAGTTCTCCCCATGCGTGTGCCGCGTGGTCGTATGAACAAACCGAAACCGTGTTTTTACCCGGTCCCAATCCTTCGGTGGCTTCAAAATTGAGTTTCGGACCTGTGGCATTCACCAGAAAATCATATTCTACCTGCTCAGTATCGCCCCGTTTTGCATCCGAAGTATAACTGATTTCGACAAAACCTTTTTCGTGGGTTGAATCACCTTCGGGGAAAATAGCCGTTGCTTTGGCTTGTTTGTAGTCGATATCCCAACGTTTGTAAACTTTTTCGAGTTTAAACCGCACCTGGTCAATCGTCATTTTGCCAACGCCAACCCAAATATTTGATGGGACCCACTGGTAATACTGGCTGGGCGTTACAACAACAACCTCGTGTTTTTTACCTAATTTCTTTTTGAGGAATGCAGCGGCGGTATGACCTGAAACCCCGGCACCAAGAACTACAACTTTCATATCAATTCAGTTTAAAGTGAAGTTAATTTTGGTGTTTAAGATAGAGAAAAATAAACATATGTCGGGAGGGTCAAGGATTTATTTTGAATAGTTTATTAACACAACTTCATTTTGTCATCAATTTTATCATGTTCGGGGAAAAATATTCCCGCATCCCTGCGTATCCGGTCCAGAGTTTCTATCAAATCGAGGCTGTTTTGCCAGGTCATGATATCGCTTTCGATTTTTCCTTCATCGAGGCATTTCATCACATGTGCCGCTTCATATTGATAACCTGTACCTTCAAAATGACCGGAATTAAAATGCTGTGGTTCTTCTCCGTTTTTCACAACTGTAATCTTTGTTGGCATAAACCAGCGCGGATTTAAAATCATGTACCCTTTTTCACACCAGTACTCGGTTTGTGTTGGTGAATAAGATGAAAAACTTGAAGTGAGATTTGCCATTTCACCACCCACATATTTAAAAATCATGCTGATGCTTTCTTCTGTCCCGGTTGAACAAAAATGTGCGAAAGTTTTAATAAAATCAGGTTTCCCGAGAGAAGTTAAAGCTGCAAAAACCGGGTAAAGTCCAATATCAAGCAATGAACCACCGCCGAGATTTATGTTGTATAATCTCCTTTCTTCGATAAAAGGGGCTTTAAATGCAAAATCAGAACGCACAATTTGCAGTTTCCCCAATTCTCCTGATTTCAGGATTTCCATCGCCTTTTTAAAACTGGGTTGAAATTTAGTCCAGAAAGCCTCCATCAGAAATGTGTTGTTTTCTTTGGCGCAAGCAATCATTTCTTCAACCTCTTTTTTATTAATGGCGAAAGCTTTTTCACACAAAACTGCCTTATTGTTGTTCATGCAAAGTATGGAATGTTCGCGATGAAAAGAGTGTGGTGTGGCAATGTAAACAGCGTCCACTTTCGGGTCATTTACCATTTCGGCGTAACTGCCATAGGCAACTTCAAAACCATATTTATTCTTATAATCGATTGCTTTTTGCAAATCACGCGATGAGGTTGCATAAAGATTTGCGTTGGGCAGCAATTTTAAATCACTACAAAACTTATTGGCGATGTGGCCGCATCCGAGAATGGCCCAGTTGTATTTTTTCATAAAAAGAAGTCCCCCTGTGTCCCGCGAAACGGGACTTTTTAAAACATGTTTTAATTATA
>JBBQPP010000530.1:0-3381 GCA_038217255.1 Bacteroidales bacterium
TCAAAGGCATAATTATGTCTTTTCTGCGGTCGCGGTATTTGTAGTACTCGGGTTTATTTAGCGTTATTTTTTCGTTAATGTAATCAATTTCAACAATATAATCTTTAAAAAGGTTGAACCCGATTAACCCGTGTACCGGAATTCCAAGAATATGTGAAATCTGAAAATTCTCGTCGATAATCATCTGTACTTCCTGGTTTCGCGCGGTTAATCCATTGATGCTCATAGTGTTGTTTGCCGAACGGTAGGCTGTGAGTTCAACCCCTTCACCCAAACCTTTTATCTGAACCGGCATTAAATAATTGAGGTTCAGTTTATTCACAAACGGTAGTTCGGTGATGATTGGATATCTGACACCTGTATCCAATATGAAATTCAGGGTGTCAGATTCGTTTATAGTTACCGGAATTATAATCAGGTTACTCGATGATTTGAATTTGATTGTAATTGACTTATTGCGTTGATTATCAAATAAAAAGCCCCGGTTGTTGGCATAGTATTGACTTGGGTTTTCACTGTAGTCCATACTTTTGTCCAATGGCACATAATCGCGGACAACCAAAATATTGTCCTCAATTTCAAATAGAAGGTAGTAGTCCTTCATCAGTTTATCAAGTACAAATTTAATTGGCTTGTTCGAAACATTTATACTGATTTTTTTGTCGGCCAACATTGCCGAGTTGTATTTGTAGTCGATATTCAAGTATTTACAAATTTTCTCGATAACGTTCGTCAACGATTCGTCTTCTACCGAAATGCTGATATTTTGGTCGAGCGCGGCTGATTTTGTATCCTGTGCGTATTGTATTTTAGGAACAAATACAAACACGAATACTGCAACCAGCAACGAAATTTTGATATAATTCAATTGTGTTTTCATCTCATTTTAGTTTTAAATTTTCAATGGCATTCGATGTAACTCGCTCATAATAATTGTCATCCACTAAGAACAGGTTACATGCTCGTTTCATTGTTTTCTTTTTAATTGTTTTTATGGATCGAAAATGTATATAATTCATTATCAATCGATAGGTCAAGATTAAATGTGAGGCTTACCACATTTAAAATAAAATCGATTGGTTTTTTGTCGAATTGGGCATTTAATTTTAAGTCGTTTAGCTCGGGTTCCAAAACTTCAATATTTATATGATACGTTTTCGCCAAGCATTTAAAAACTTCATTTAAAGGTACTTCATCGAAAATGAAATCATGAGTTCTCCAAGCCAAATAATTTGGATCTATGTTTTTTGATTTTTCCGGAATACTGCTTTTATTTAAAATTGTACCTTTTTCTCCGGGTGTCAGATAAACTTGCTTTTCAACTGAAAATTCATTCGTATTTTTGCTAATAACCTGCACTTTACCGGTTTTTACGACCACTTCAACCGCTTCCGTTTCAGGGTAGGCAGAAACATTGAAAGACGTTCCAACCACTTTAACCTGTGCATTTCCAGCATTGATGATAAACGGTTTTTCAGGATTTGGTGTTACTTCAAAAAAAGCTTCGCCTTCAATTGTAACTTCCCTTGTGTCACCTTTAAATTGTTTCGGAAAAACAAGTTTCGAGTTGCTGTTTAACGCAACCACCGAACCATCTGGTAACGTGTATTCGTTTATTACCTGATTGGGTGTCGAAATTAATTCGCTGAAAACTTCGGTTGTGTGATTCCTGAACCCGAGATAAAACCCTGTCGAGCCAAGTATTACGGCAAAAATTATTATGGCAGCATATCTATATAAACGTTTTATAACCTCCTTTCTGATTGTTTTATGCTGAACAATTTCCATTTTCGGTTGATTCATTTTTGCTTTCACATTTTTCAAGGCACTCCCCGAATCAAATCTTTCTGTTTTGTAGAAAGTGTCAACAGTATCGAGCATTTTCCGGCTTTGCTCCAGTTCTTCCCGGTTTTCGACCGAATGGTCCAACCAGGCTTCCACTTCCGATTTTTCAACCGGACTTGCCTCGTTGCAGAGGTATTTGGCCAATAAATCCCTGTTAAAAAATTCTATGTTCTTTTTTTCTTTCATGATACTTAATTGACAAAGTAGTTTGACTTTACCCTGAACCGGGTTTTAATATTTTGGCTAAAAAAATGTAAAAAAAGAGGAATAATTTTTTAATTTATCCCGTAATGTTTTAATTGCCAGGCTCATTTGGGTTTCAACAGTTTTTATTGAAATATTTAATTTCTCGGCAATTTCCCGGTATTTTAATCCTTCCTGGCGGCTCAACCTGAAAATTTCTTTCCGTTTTTCAGGAAGTGAATTGATGCTTTCTTCGATTTTTTGGTAAAGTTCAATTTCAGGAAAACTGTTGTCGTCAGAATAATTGTTTTCAACTTCTGAGATCACTTTTTGGGCGTAGCGAAGTTTGGTTTTATTGCGCTGGATATAATTGATGCAAAGGTTTTTTACCGAACGGAACAGGTAGTGTTTAACGGAGGTTTCGATATTGAGCTGTACCCTTTTTTCCCATATTTTCACAAAGAAATCCTGCACAATTTCTTCAGCTGCCGAATCGTTGTTTATAATTCTTGTTGCATATAAACATAGATGGCCGTAATATTTGTGGAAAAAGGTTTCGAACGCTTTTTCTTCGCCTTTCTTTATCCTGTCAAATAAATGTTTTTCCTCAGATTGATCCATGTTTAACTTGCTCAGTCAGTATTGGCTAAGTTAGAAAAAACTAAATCCCTGCGAAAATATTTTTTTATTATGTTTATTGGAAATGGTTCATTTTGTTAATCGGATAATGCTACTTATTTTGCGCAACATGAAATCAGAAAAAACCAAAGTCGAAAAAAAAGAAACCTGGAAATTTCCAAGAGCATTTTGGGTAGCAAACACAGTTGAACTTTTTGAAAGGGCTGCTTATTACGGCGTTTTTATTGTGATTACACTTTATTCGTCGCGTATTTTGGGTTTTGGAGATATTGAAGCTGCCGCTATTGCTTGTATTTTCCAGGCATTGCTTTATTTATTGCCGACATTTGCCGGTGCTTACGCCGATAAAATTGGTTTCCGCAAATCGTTGATGCTGGCATTTGCTTTGTTGACCTTAGGCTATCTTGGAATGGGGCTTTTACCAACGTTTTTAGAATCGGCCGGATTGGTAAAATATGGAGATAATACACTTTTTAATGGATTAGATACCTCTTCTGCGAGATATGCAATCATTCCGGTAATGGCGCTAATCGTGTTTGGTGGAGCCTTTATTAAATCCGTAATTACCGGCATAGTTGCCACAGAAACCACAATAACTAACCGGGCACGCGGGTTCAGTATTTTTTATGCAATGGTAAATGGATGGTGAAGGAAAAACTATAAGAGAAATATTCGATGGGATGATTAAAGTGTTAACCAATTTAAGGTTGTTGT
>JBBQPP010000531.1:0-3378 GCA_038217255.1 Bacteroidales bacterium
CTGTAATTTTTTATATATGGAATTCCAAGATTTCCATTTGCATGTTGCTGTCCGTATAAACGTAACAAATCGAAATGTGCCATCGCACGCTCAATGTATGCCTCACCGGCAAACTGATTTAATTTCTGTAAATCTCCGGAAATTTTAGTCATATCCTTTTGGATTATAATATTGGCTGAAGCTATAACAGCATAAATGGCTTCCCACGGACCATTAGAGTTATCAGGATTTACTGCCATTTGTGCCTCAGACATAAATTTGCCTGAAGTTCCGTTGGCAAAGCAATTATCCGATCGTACTTCGCCATAAATTTGCATATTTCGGCCATAGTAAGAAGTTACAGTCATTCTGTCGTACATTCCGTTGGCAATTCCCTGTATATCTTCAAAGTTTTTAATTCCAATTGCAACATCTTTATCATTGGAAAGAGTTGGATCAAGATCGCTATCGGTGCAGGATACAAACATTGAAATTAAAATGAGTTGCATTAAAAATGCACGATCAATTAATTTCATTTTCAACCTGTATAAGTATATTTTCCTCATTCTATTCTAAAAATTCAGATTAATACCGAAAACAATTGATTTAACAGGTGGCGTAGTCATTCGCGTCAATCCATCGGCACCAACTTCAGGATCAAACTTTAACCCATTGTCTTTTACAAAGGCAAACATGTTGGTTCCTCTAAGCGACAATGCAATATTTTCACAACCAATTTTACCCGTTATTTTTTGGGGAATATTAAAACCTGCCACCAAATCTTTTACACGCATATAATCACCTTTGAACAAAAATCTTGTCGATTCGCGCGAATCATCACGTGTACCATACCAAACCTTTGGTACATCGGTAACATCACCAGGTTTCTGCCAACGATCCATTAATTCATCCACTCCATTAAAAAGACTGAATGAGTAAATACCTGTGTGATGCGTTAAAAAGGAGAAATCTTCATAAACTTTATGTCCACCTGCAAAGTACAGATTTACTTCGGCAAAAAATCCTTTGTATTCAATGTGGGTTGCCAGCCCCGAAGTAAATTTGGGAATAGCGCTTTCGCCCTGCCATTCTTTTTGAGCTACATAATAGTTTTCTGAAATGTCGCCATTTTTTCCATTAATATACCATTGTGCATTCCCATTTTCAGGGTTTACACCTGCCCATTTACGCATGTACCATGCAAACACAGGTTGTCCGACAGCCACTTTTCGCAATTGATCTTCAATATTGATATCGTTTCCGGCAGCATCTTGCGCAAGCTGGGTAACTTCGTTGTTAACAGTTGCAATATTGAAAGAAACATTGATATTAAATTCTTTTGAGCGAAAAACATCACCCTGAATGAAAGCTTCAAAGCCTTTGTTTACCATACTTCCAACATTCATCATCATTGAATTATGACCCGATGTGAGCGACAATGGAACTTGTTGAAGTAAATCGTAAGTTTTTTTATGGAACCAGGCAAACGATCCATTTAACCGGCCATCAAAAATTGCATAATCGATTCCAATATCAAGATTTTTATTTTTTTCCCATGTAAGGTTTGAATTACCGATTTGGCGCGGATAAACTGCCCCCTGACTATCATAACTTTTATCATATCCAAGTAAAGCCTGATTCTGATTTAAACCAATTGCTGAATTTCCTGACAATCCATATGAACTTCGAAATCGTAAAATATCAACAAATTGAATGCTTTTCATGAAATTTTCTTCGCGCATGTTCCAGGCCGCGCCCACCGACCAGAAATTACCAAACCTCTTTCCGGGAGCAAACAACGAAGAACCTTCATAACGATAAGTCAAATCAACAATGTATTTGCCAGAAAAATTATAGTTAAACATCCCAAGATATGACATGTTTTTCCAATCTGTAAAAGTCGCATTTACATCGAGATTAGAGCTTGCTGCCGATAAATAAACAAGTCCGTCAGCCGGAAATTTTTCGCCTGAACCTGACAAATAATTATTGTTGTTTTGCTGATATTCCATTAACGCTTTAATAGCGAAATTGTGCTTGTTGATTGTTCGGTTGTAATCAAGTGAATTTTGACTTACCCAATTGTAAATGCGTGTAACCGACTGAAATGCTGAGCCTCCTTTTGATTTACCATCGCCATGTACACGGTTTTGATAAGCATGAAAAGCAGCCACATTATAATCTCCGGCATATAAAGTTTTAAAAACCAAATTGCTGATAATTTCCCATTCCACATAAGAATTTACGATTCCTTTGGTTAAATCGTTTTTATAAATGTCATTTTCGAGCGTGTATAAAGTGTTGAAAAACGATGATGTAGTAGCTGAATTCAAGGTAACTCCATCGACCAGATATGGTTGTTCCCAGGGGCTCATCAAATATCTTGTAGCGTTCGGGTTTCCGAAATAAACACTTTGCTCGAGAAATGCGTCCTGACGCGTATTGGAAAAAATCATATTTGTTCCAAATTTCACTTTTTTGGAGAAATGATGCTTGAAGTTGAATTTTCCTGATATTCGCTGAAACCCTCCTCCAACAACCGTTGCTTCGGTATTGTTGTATCCAAGTGATGCAAAAAATGAGGAAGCAGCATCACCTCCCGAGGCCGAAAAATCATAAATCTGAACAAGCGCATTTTTGTTCTTTAATAATTCATCCCAGTTTCCTTCATTCCGATTGTAGGATTCATTCCATGTTTTTAAACTATTGGTAATCTTATTTTCTATAAGAAAATCGTATGCTTCATTTACAGGCACATTAAAAGTGTTATGAACTGCTTCGAGCATTAATTCTTCGCGCTGGCTGCCATTGAGAATGCCCCACCCTTCAGTAGCATTGTTTTGAAATCCAACTGAAGAATTTATATCATATCGGGTTTTTCCGGGGGTTCCTTTTTTAGTGCTAATTACAATTACACCGCTTGACCCCCGCGCTCCGTAAGCCGAAGTTGCAGATGCATCTTTCAAAACTGTAATGCTTTCAATATCGTGGCTATTCAATGACGATAAAATGCCAAAGGAACTGCGCTGAACCTCACCTGTAAAATCGGGATCGATAACAGGAACACCGTCAATAACTATCAGTGGGCGATTTAATGCTGTGATTGAACCAACTCCCCTGATTCGTAAATCCTGCATCGTACCCGGAGTACCAGAGGGAGTTGAAACAACCAACCCGGGAATTTTTCCTTGCAAGGCCTGGTCAAATGAAGTTACGGGAACATTTGCAACAACATTGCCGTTTACCTGAAAAGTTGATCCGGTGATTTCGTTCTTTCCTTTTGTAGAATAACCAGTCGCAACAATTTCATTTATTCCTATGTAATCAGGTTTTAAATTTATGTTAACTATGCTTGTGCTTGAATTTATATGGATTTCTTCAGTTTTCATTCCAACAAAG
>JBBQPP010000532.1:0-3373 GCA_038217255.1 Bacteroidales bacterium
ATGGCATCAAAACGGCAATAGTCCATGCACAAACCGCAGTTTGTACAAATCGCTGCATCAATTACAGCTTTTCGTCCCGAAATATATACCTGTTCTTCTTCAGTAGCAGGATCAAATAATATATAAAGATTGGCTGCATCAACATCGCAATCAGCTACGACCACTTTTCCCGACACCGTTGCAAATGCCGCGCTGATGCTGCTCTTTCCTGTTCCGCCTTTACCGCTGATGATTGCTATTTCCATATTTTTCAAGTATTGACCCGAACATGTTGGTGAGTTGAGTTTGCCATTCAGGCTTGTTTTTTGCCACCATTTCGCCCTTCGAATAATACGAGGCAATGGTTTTATCAAAAGGTATTTCCATTAGGAGAGAAATATTTTCCTGTTTCAGATAATCGTAAACTGTACGATCGCCAAGCCCTGCACGGTTAACAATTACACCCAAAGGCTTATTCATGGTCTGAAGTGTTTCGACCGATTGTTTTAAGTCGCTTAATCCAAAGGGCGTTGGCTCAGTAACCAAAATCACAAAATCGGTGCCGGCAACCGTTTGTATAAACGGGCATGAAGTTCCCGGAGGTGAATCCATGATCACAATATGGTTGTTGCCCGCTTCTTTAATCGCCGATTTAACAATTGAAACCGGAGAATAGACTCCAACCCGCATTCGGGCCTCAATTACAGCGGTTTGGCTGGTAATCGAATAACGGCTTACCTTGCCCAGCGAAACATCTTTTTCGGTGATCGCCCCATACTCGCAGGCAACCGAACAAGCGCCGCAACCGTGGCACAAATCTTCAATTACCCGAATAACTTTCATTTCAGGCAAAATGAAAATAGCATTGTAGCTGCAATAATCGTAACATTTGCCGCAAAAAGTACATAAACTCTCGTCAATTACAGGGACTTTCTGGGTAACCTCATACGCTTTTTCAAGGTTTCCGCTTAAAAATACCAGTACATTGGGTTCTTCGGCGTCGCAATCGACCAACGTTACGCGGTAATCTTGTTGTTGAAGTGCATAAAAAAGGTTGGTCGAAACCAGTGTTTTACCGGTTCCGCCTTTTCCACTGGCAATAGCAATTTTAATTGATGAAGGTTTAATCATAAGCTAGACGGGTTTGCTCGTCAGTAAGTATTTTCCTGACGGCTTCCTGCAAAAATGCTGAATTCCAGGTATTCAGATTGTTATGTGTTTGAAAATATTTCTGTGGAATGGGATGTGTCCCCAGAATCACCTTCATTCCATACTTTTCAGGAATAAATTTTTCAAAATGGTCCATATATGGGCATGGTGGATAACCAACTAAAAAGCCGGTTGCAAAATGAACATGCGTGACACCGTTTTTTTTCATCTCTTCGGGAGCATATTCGATGTTGCCACCCGGACATCCGCCACAGGTGGAAAAACCAGCCAATTCAATCTCCTGATTTTCGTAAATTGAAAATGTTCCTTCCCGATTGTTTAAAGACCTCAGGCATTTCCCTCCTGCACAGGTGCGATATCGGTCGCAAATAATAATCCCGACTTTAATTTTATCCATTACTGAAGTTTAAAATATCTTCTAATAGTCCAACGTGATGATGCGCCCTTTGGTGAAATTGAAAAATTTATCTTTTTGGGCAACCTGAACGCCTTCCATCAAATCTTCGGGATTAAATCCGGCAATTTTCAAGCAGGTTGGGCAGGCATAAACACCAACCTTGCTGGCAACCAACTCTTTAATGTAAGTTTGTGCTGATTCAAATTCGTCAAAATCCAGGTCTTTCGCACCTTTAACCAAAAGTTCAACGGCATGAATGTCCATATATACAAGCGCATCTTTATCCGTGGCCATCAAAACGGCCATTTTTAAGGGCATCAATACGCGGTGCGGATCGTTGTAACTTTGGGTAATGTGTATAAATACTCCATCTTTAACAGGTTCTGAAACGGTTACATTGCTGGTTTCCTTTTCTTCAGTTCCAACTGTTTTAGGTGTCTGATTGCAAGACAGCATCAACATCCCAAAAATTGCGAATAATGCTAAATTTTTCATACTTAAAGATTAATCATTGCATTCGTGGGTGCCATCGTGGTTGCAGTAGTTGGCACTAAGAGTTAGTTTATCAGCAATAAAATCGTTGACCAGTTCTTTGGCTGATTTCGTTGGAGCGCCAACAAAAACATTGATATTTTGCTGATTGAACAAATCAATTGCTTTCTGCCCCATGCCACCACCAATTACGTCGGTAACTCCAAACTGGGCTACCCAGCGCGGATACAAGCCCGGCACATGTTCGGGTGGTGTTACTTCTTTGTCATCGGTAATTACACCATCAACCACTTCAACAATGGCGAATTGTTGACAATGCCCAAAATGGGCACATAAAACGCCGTTTTCCATCGGAATAGCAATACGTTTATTCATTTTTTATTTTTTTTATGATTATTAAGAATAATAAAATGTCGCATTTATAAATCTTGACTCACCCCAAGCTCGCGAGCTCGCTTTTCCCCTCTCTACGCTTAGAAGGGGGGACGTCCGCCTGCGGACGTGGGGTGAGTGAATTAACATATACGACAATAATTACTTCTCATTACTTATCTGTAAAAGAGCGGTCAACTGGCCGCTCCATTGAATAATTAAACACCGCCTCTGAAATGGTTTTGCCGTCCCAATCCCTGTCCTCTTCCTCCTCTTCCACGTCCTAAACCCTGTCCTCTTCCGAAACTGTTTTCAGGAAGCTTTTCTTCTGGATTTTCAGTATCTGTTGTTGGTTGCGGGTTCAGTTTTGCACCAAAATTGGTACAATGTCCCATTTGGCGTCCAGTCCTGGAGCCTTGCCCCATTGGACCAGTTTGATTAAATCCTGGCATAATAACCTCCTTTTTAAATTGATAAATACTATTATTTTTCGCTTTTCAGGCGTTTTTCTTTCATCCAAATCCCGGCAATTTTAGTTACACCGATGATCAGCATAACAGCCAAACCGACACAGATGCCATAAATTTCATCATTCATTTTCTTATTATATTCGGGTTTGCATTCACCCATTCCTCTACCGGTCATTGGACCTTCTTCATTGGGTCCTTCTCTGTTTAGTCCTGACATAATAAACTCCCTTTAAAATTGATAATTACTATTGTTTCCCGCTTTTCAGGCGTTTTTTTCCCATCCCTTCGCCTTCGCCAGATTTGCGGCGTTTTCCCATACCTTTTCCTAGGTTTTGTAATTTTTTTTCATCTGTCGCATTGCTGCAACTTCCTAATTTTCGTCCCTTGTCAGAGCCTTGCCCTTCGGGACCTGTACCATCAAGTCTTGGCATAATTTTACAGTTTAATGGTTTAACATTGCAATGATTTCAATGATTGATTTTTCCGGATCATT
>JBBQPP010000533.1:0-3371 GCA_038217255.1 Bacteroidales bacterium
TTGTGTTGGCAACCAATTTCTATTACCAAACCGGGAAACATGTTTCAGGAAAGGATATAAGTGCTATAAACTTTTTATTTGAAGCTTCCGTAAAACGTGTATTTAGCGCGGGTTATGAATACTTATCTGGAAATTTGTATGACAAAAATGATAAAGTTTATGCGTTTAATCCGTTGTATGGAACCAATCATAAATTCAATGGTTTTATGGATTATTTCTATGTTGGCAACCACATTAATTCAGTTGGATTGAACGATGTTTACCTGAAATACAAGTTTTCAAAAGAGAAAATCGGGTTCAATGCAGACCTGCACTATTTTGCTTCGGCGGGAAAAATAAGTGCAGATGCCGACAACTATTTGGGAACAGAAATCGACCTTACTTTATCTTACAAAGTGCATGAAATGGCATCTTTGAGCGCGGGCTGGTCAACCATGATCGCCTCAGAAAGCATGGAATGGATAAAAGGCGGCGACCATACAGTTGGAAATCATTGGGCATACATTATGCTATCAGTTATCCCAACATTTATTAAATAGAGTACTATAACCTAATGTTTGTAATTTTTACGTCAGTTTTTGAAGAAGACCCGCCTCATGGAATTCAGATTAATAAGGTTGAAGTTTTGTTTTTATTATTTCTACTAAGGTTGATTTCTGGAAAATAAGGTTTTAATTCGGTTTTACGTTTTTTTTTATGCGAATAATTAAAAACCTTATTTAAGTTTTTAAACCTTAGTAGACTAATAATTAACAACTTAGTAGTAAACCTTATTGATTCATTTGCAGTTTGTCCTCCTCAAAAAAATGTAGTAGAAACCAAAAACAATACATTCGCAGAAAAATTAGTTTTTTTGTTACGAAATATGAAGAAAAATTGGGGAATCAAAATATTTAAAAAACTGCATAAATGGCCGGCAATCGTTATCGCATTTTTTGCCATTGTTTTTGCTTTTTCAGGAATAATCATGAACCACCGGCAACTATTCTCGCCGATTGATGTTTCAAGAAATTTATTGCCGTCAAATTATACTTACAACAACTGGAATCTAGCGGCAGTGCGTGGTTCAGTTGAAATCGACAGCACTTCAAATCTTATGTATGGCAATATTGGAATCTGGAAAACTGATGACGATTTTAAAACTTTCGAAGACTTTAACCAGGGGTTTCCAAAAGGAATTGACAACAGAAAGATTTACTCGGTGATTCAATATAAAAACATGTTGATTGCCGGAACACAATTAGGACTTTACAAAAGAAATATTGGAAGCAACTGGGAAAAAGTTAAACTGGAAGTTCATGAAGACAGGATTGCCGACCTCGCTTTAAAAGAGGACACATTATTGGTTTTAACACGACATTATTTACTAAAAAGCACTGACGGAGAAACATTTGAAACAATCCAACTCCCCGAACCAGTTGGTTACCAGCGAAAAACAGGATTATTCGAAACTTTTTGGCAATTGCACAGTGGCGAATTATTGGGATTGCCAGGGAAATTAATCGTTGATTTGCTTGGACTTATTGCCATTATATTATCGGTTACAGGTTTATTGCATTATTTCTTCCCTAAAATTATCCGTAACAGGAAAAAGAAAACAAAAGAGGTTGTTTCTTTGGTTTCTGTGAAGAAAACAAACCTGCGCTGGCACAATGTTGTGGGTTATATTTTTGTTGCATTTCTAATCATCAACACATTTGCGGGAATGCATTTGCGACCACCACTTTTGATTGCGATTGCCAATAAACAAGTCGGTATTATTCCCGGAACCCACATGGACAGCCCAAATCCGTGGTTCGATAAGATGCGGCGAGTTCAGTGGGACAATGACACTAAACAATACATTTTCTCCACTGCAGACGGTTTTTATTTTGCCGATGAAACACTTACGAAAACAATGCAACCAGCATTTTCGCAACCTCCCGTAAGTGTAATGGGTTGTAATGTTTTTAAATCAATTGGCGATAAAATATATTTGGTTGGATCATTTAGTGGAATGTTTTTGTGGAATATTGAAAACGGAGCGGTTGCCGACTTCTTCACGCAAAAAACTTATGTGGAACCCGAAGGAATGCAAAGCCCGATTGCGGAAAACATGGTAGCAGGTTTTGTCGAAGGAAAACAAAGTGTATTTTGGTTCGATTTTAACCGTGGGGCGCTTAGGATTGTATCCCTTGAAGGGATACCATCCTTTCCTGAAATGTCAGAAGAAATCAGGAAGGCTTCGCCAATGTCGTTGTGGAATCTGGCATTGGAAATGCACACCGGACGTATTTTTGAAAAATGGATTGGCCCGTTTTATATTCTGATTGTCCCACTCGCCGGAATTTGTATTTTGCTTGTTCTAATAAGCGGTTTCACGCTTTGGTGGAAATTACACAGGAAAAAGAAGGGTGGCAAATCCGATTGACACATCGTGCAGTTTTTTAAGGGTGCTACGGTTTTTAACCGCAGTCTATGAACGGTGACTATAAATCGCTGATCCTTTAAAAACATTAACTTGGGAAAGTCAATGTCCCGGTAGTAATTTATCTTTCTTGGTTTAAACCAAAAATACCATCCTTTTTTCACGGTTACTAACCACACAAGCTTCTAATATTTTTAAAACTTCAACGGCTTCTTCGGGTTTTACAAATAGTTCAGCACCATTTCTGACGGCATCGTAAACATTATTATAAAAGAGGTTATAATTTCCGGGAAGAGTTTCAATTTGCTCTTTTAAATCGACACTATTTTTTTCGTACAAAAGAGTTCCCCAGTCTGATTCCGGTTCTGTTCCCCAATCATCTCCAATTGGCAATTTACCTACTTTCAAAAGTTCTTCTTGCGGGTCGATCCCAGATTTGTGGAACGTTCCGTATTCGCCATAAATACTGTAACGCGGGCCGGGGCTTTTTACTAAATACGAACATTTCAGGATTGCAGAAAACGTCTCATATTCAAGCCTGATATCGTAATAGTCGGCTACCTCCCCGCCTGTTCGGACAATTTTCAAATTCGCCGAAACCGACTTTGGTTTTCCAAAAAGCAAATATACCTGGTCAACCATGTGAGAGCCGAGATTGTACAGAACGCCACCAAATTCATCCGCTTCTTCCTTCCATGTATTTGGGGTAATTGCAGTCCGATAACGATCATAATGTGATTCAAATTCGATAATTCGCCCCAATTCATTTGCATCCAAAACTTTTTGTACCGTCCTGAAATCGCCATCCCAACGCCGGTTTTGAAATACCGTAAAAATCAACTCCTTTACTTTTGCCAATTGAATAAGCTCTTCTGCTTCTCCGCTTTTCTGCGTAATTGGCTTTTCCACAACCACATGTTTTCCATTTTGTAATGCTTTTTTAACCATTTCAAAGTGAAACTGA
>JBBQPP010000534.1:0-3367 GCA_038217255.1 Bacteroidales bacterium
CATTCGCTTCCGCTTCATTCTTCATGCGTTTAATTTCATCGTCCGACAAACCTGACGAAGCTTCGATACGAATCGACTGTGATTTCCCGGTTGCTTTGTCCTTTGCATGAACGTGCAAAATACCGTTGGCATCAATATCAAATGTTACTTCAATTTGAGGAGTTCCTCGCTGTGCTGGTGGCAGCCCGTCGAGGTGAAACCTTCCAATGGTTTTGTTGCCCGATGCAATTGGCCGCTCACCCTGCAAAATATGGATTTCAACCGATGGCTGATTGTCAGCAGCAGTTGTAAATGATTCCGATTTCTTTGTCGGAATAGTCGTGTTCGACTCAATCAATTTAGTCATCACACCGCCCATTGTTTCGATACCCAAAGAAAGCGGGGTAACATCCAACAACAATACGTCTTTTACTTCGCCAGTCAATACACCGCCCTGGATTGCAGCTCCAACAGCAACTACTTCGTCAGGATTTACACCTTTCGATGGTGCTTTCCCAAAGAATTTTTCCACTTTTTCCTGAACTGCCGGAATACGTGTTGAACCGCCAACCAAAATCACTTCGTCGATATCTTTCGCTGTTAAACCAGCATTTTTCAATGCTTTGGCGCAAGGATCAATAGTGGCGTTGATCAATTTATCTGCCAATTGTTCGAATTTTGCTCGGGTCAGCGTTTTTACAAGGTGTTTTGGAATACCGTCAACCGGCATTATATATGGTAAATTTATTTCGGTTTGCGATGAACTTGAAAGCTCAATTTTTGCTTTTTCGGCAGCTTCTTTTAAACGTTGCAAAGCCATTGGGTCTCTTTTCAAATCAACACCTTCGTCTTTTTTAAATTCTTCTGCCAGCCAGTCAATAATTGTTTGGTCGAAATCATCACCACCCAGATGCGTATCACCATCTGTTGATTTTACTTCGAAAACGCCATCCCCTAATTCAAGGATTGAAATATCGAAAGTACCACCACCAAGGTCGAATACGGCAATTTTCATGTCTTTGTGCATTTTATCCATGCCATAAGCAAGTGATGCCGCAGTAGGTTCATTTATGATTCGGCGAACATTTAACCCTGCAATTTCGCCGGCTTCTTTTGTGGCCTGACGTTGTGAATCGCTAAAATACGCAGGCACTGTAATTACCGCATCAGTAACTTCCTGTCCCAGATAATCTTCCGCAGTTTTTTTCATTTTCTGAAGTATCATTGCTGAAATTTCCTGTGGCGAGTATTTGCGATCGTCAATTTGTACGCGTGGTGTGTTGTTGTCGCCTTTAACTACTTTATATGGTACACGTGCCACTTCTTTTGTAACCCTGTCGAAAGTTTCGCCCATGAAACGTTTAATCGAATAAACAGTTTTTGTTGGGTTTGTAATGGCCTGGCGTTTTGCGGGATCGCCAATTTTACGTTCGCCATTTTCAATAAATGCTACTATCGAAGGTGTCGTGCGTTTTCCTTCGCTGTTAGGAATTACAACCGGTTCGTTGCCCTCCATAACCGAAACACAAGAGTTTGTGGTTCCTAAATCAATTCCAATTATTTTTCCCATAATATGTTCGTTTTTATATGAATATTTAAATTTAACGGTTGTGAAATAGCAATGACTGTGCCACCGCATTTTTACATAATTCTGACGTAATTCTGACACAGGAATTTCAAATAATCAGGAAATAGTTGTCAAATCCGGTGACAAAAAGGCAGGAAATAAATTTATCCAATGCAAGAAAACTATTGGATAATGTGATGATTTATGGACTTTCTATAAAAAAAAGTTTACTATTTTCGACATTCATTAAAGAATTAAAATCATGACAACAAAATCATTACACTCAGATCCTGAAAAAAGGTTGCATTCTTTAGATGCTTTGCGCGGCTTTGATATGTTCTGGATTACAGGAGGAAGCTACCTTGTAACAGTGATTGCAAAATATACAGGTGCTACCTGGCTCGATCCGGTTGTTGAGCAAATGGAGCATGTGCCATGGAATGGGTTTCATTTTTACGACCTGATTTTCCCGCTTTTCATGTTTATCAGCGGTGTTGCCATTCCGTTTGCTTTGGTTTCGAAACTCGAAAAAAAAGTGCCAAAATCTTCGCTGGCAAAAAAAGCCATTGGCCGCGGTCTTATTCTTGTTTTACTGGGATGGATTTATAACGGTGTGTTTTCAAACGGATTTGAAAACCCAAGATTACCCAGTGTTTTAGGACAGATTGGGCTTGCCTATATGTTTGCTGCGTTAATAGTGATTTATACAAAATCGTTTAAACAACGACTTTACTGGCTTGGAGGAATTTTGGTTTCTATCGGAATTCTTCAATTGCTGGTTCCTGTTCCCGGAATCGGCGCAGGTGTTTTAACTCCTGAAGGTTGCATAAACGGATACTTTGACCGGATGCTTGTGCCGGGCAGGTTGCATGGAAAAGTTTTTGACCCGGAAGGTTTGCTTTGCATTATATCAGCAGTTACAGTTACCTTGTTAGGTTCGGTTGCCGGGCATATTTTACGCGACAAAAAAGCAAAGGAAATGCAAAAAATTAAAACACTTTCTATTACAGGTGTTTCATTAATTGTAACCGCGTTGTTGCTTAGCACATTTTACCCATTAATTAAAGCTTGCTGGACAGGTAGTTTCAATTTACTTACCGGAGGAATCGGGTTTTTACTCATTACTTTGTTTTATTGGATTATCGATGTGAAAGGTTGGCAAAAATGGTCCTTCTTCTTCCGGGTTATCGGAATGAATTCTATATTCATTTACCTCTTTCGCCGCTTTTTTGACACCGACAAAGTCACCCAACTATTCTTTGGCTGGACTGAGATAACAGGAGAAATCTATGAAGTAGTTTTTGTAGCTGGAAACATAATGTTGGTGTGGCTGCTACTGTATTATATGTACAAGAAAAAAATATTCCTGCGGGTTTAAACCGTTCAATCTGCGTACATTTGTGTTCAAATCGAATATAATTGAAGGATCTATCTGAAATACAAATTATTAATCTCCTAAAATCGAGGATACCGAAATTGGTTGGCATTTATATTTTTGGAAGTTATGCAGATAATACCGCAACCAGGGAAAGTGATATCGACATTGCATTTTTAACTTTCGAAAAAATTACTTCCGTTGAAAAATGGAAGGTACAAGAGGAGTTGGCTTCAATTTTGGATAACGACATTGATTTGGTTGATTTGAAAGATGCGACTGTTATTTTGCGTGCTGAAGTAGTTGAAAAAGGCAAATTAATCTATTCATTCGATTCTTATCAGATCGATTACTTTGAGATGACGACCTATTCAATGTATGCTGATTTGAACGGAACTTACTTGAAGAAAACGATGTTTTACAGGGGTTAGCTCGGATATTTTTTG
>JBBQPP010000535.1:0-3360 GCA_038217255.1 Bacteroidales bacterium
TTTGTCGTTTTGCTGGAAGGTGGCGCATCAAATCGTTAATGTCTTTAATAAAACCAAGATCCAGCATGTGGTCGGCTTCGTCAAGTATCAATATTTCAACAGCATGTATTTTTAAATGTCCCTGGCTAACCAAATCGAACAGGCGACCCGGAGTTGCAACCAAAATATCAATTCCGTTTTCAAGCGCTGCAATTTGTGGTGACTGATCAACTCCGCCAAAAATGCCAATGGTTTTAACACCGGTATTTTTGGCAAGCGCTGTAAAAACCTCAGTTATTTGTTGCGCCAGTTCGTGTGTTGGAACCATAACAAGACATTGAATATTATTGGTTCGTTTCGTTTTTTTAGCAGTTTGAATTTTGTGGATTACAGGAATGGCAAATGCAGCCGTTTTTCCGGTTCCGGTTTGTGCTATGGCCAAAACATCTTCACCTTTTAAAATGGGTGGAATTGCTTTAAACTGAATATCAGTTGGCCGCCGAAAACCTTGTTTTTCAAGATTCTTTTTAAGCTCAAACGAAATGGAATACTCTTCGAATTTCATGAAAATTAAATTTCCTGCAAAGATAGCGGAAAGAATGAGGAAAATAAGAAGATTGCAGGAATGCGAAAATGCATGAATGAAAAATGCACGAACCAAAAGAAAACTCTGAACCGGAGATTTTAACCTTTAACCTCTAAACTCTGAACTTCAAACTTTAAACCACTACAGCGTTGCCCAAATTCTTGCCAGCGAATATCCAGGTGCTTTTATTTCGAGATCGAGAAAGTAGCCAAACGGGGTTTGAGCAGTTTCGAAGTCGGCATTTTGAAGTCGTTTTTCAGCCAAATCAAAAAGTGCTTTTGTAAATTCGACCGATGCTTTTGATTCACTTAAATGGGCAAATGAATGCAGGATCACGCTGTTGCAATTGTTTTTTCGGGCGGTCCATTTTAAATGGTTGACAAGTTTTTTCTCCCGGCTTTTTACGTCGTATTCTTCATCGCTCTCTTCAACTTGTATAAATGCGAGAATTGAGTTGTTAAAAGCTGCACCAGAATTAATGATTTCGACAGAATCTAAATTTTTTTGTGCTGGCATATATTTAAACTCATCAACATACATTACAAGTACTTTCATTTTTTAACTGAAGATTTAACCAATTCAGTCCCCTTTTTGTCGATCCATGCATACATTACTGCCCTGTCTTCATCGGTGAGTTTTGCATCCGGATGCATTATTAAGTAGGGTTTAATGGGCATTGTTTTTTGTTCAAGTTCCTGCCGGATATCTTCCAGCGCAGTTATTTTTTTATATTTATCTAATTTGCCCCACTCCGAAAAATTCAACTCTTTTTTCCCTTCCGTAATGTGTTTTCTCACCATCCACGAAACGGGGGCAATTTTATGGTACCATAAATAATTTGTGTTGTTGGAGTGGCAATCCAAACAAGAAGTAGTAATTATTTTCTGCACATTTTCGGGTAATTGTTCGTGCTTAAAAATGATATTTTCCGTATCGGTACTTTGATTTTTCTCAGGTTGAAAAAACTGAATTACGATAAATGAAATTATTGCCAACGAAACCAGAATTTTAAAAATTAATCGCATAAAACAAAAATATTATATTGAAATTGATTAAGCTAATGTAAGTTATATCAGGGACAAATAAAAAAAAATCCCTCAAAAGAAGGATTTTTTTAATCAGGGAATTCCCAAAATCAATAGTTTTTATTTTAATAAATCTTTCACTTCATTTTTTGCCCAGTCCATTAAAATCTTTTTTTCGTCATCGCTAAGTTTTTTGTCAGGGAATTTTTCAAGAAATTTTTCTGGTGGCATATCACCTTCATTAACAACTTGTTCAATTTTATCCAAAGCATGAATCATTTTTGGGAGTGATAGGCTGTCGAATGTTTTTAAATCGAGTTTGTCTTTGGCTTTGTCGTTCTTTGAATCGGTGTTATGGCAACCAAAACACGATTTTTCGATAATTGTTTTTACATTGTCGGGCATGTCGACTGCTTTAGCTTTTACAGGATTTTCTGAAGCTGTTGCAAATATTGTTGCAAACAGGAAAACCAGTAATGTAACGGGTAAAATTCTTTTGTTTATCATAAAAGTTTCTTTAGTGTGTGAATAAATGTTGTCAATTATATTTCATATAATGGTATAAACACCAAAAATAATTTTTTGTTGAGTTGAATACCAAACAAATTGGATAAACAATTTTAAAATCTATTTTTGTTTTTTATTGAATATATTCAAATGACTTTTTATCGCTTTTTAATTTTGGTTTCGACCTTTGGTTTTCTTGTTCCTGGAATTTGTAATGCTCAAATTTCTCAGGGTGGATTTCCTATGAAAATATCAGTTTTAAAAAGTTCAACAACAAGGGTAATCGAAATGCCATCGATTCAAAATTTCCTGACTGCTGAAGTTGACCCTGATATACAGGAGTCTGAAAATATGTTAAAACCTTTTCAATTTGCATATCCTTTCGAAGTCAATTTAACTCCTGATAATTCAGGGGAGTGGTTTCAGGGGGAAAATGGTTTTAACATATGGAAGCTTACCATTCGCTCAAAAGGTGCAAAATCTCTTAATTTGATTTTCGATGAATTTAAAATACCTGAAAATGCAAGACTTTTTGTTTTTAACGAAAGTGAAAACCATGTTTTAGGCGCATTTACTCAATTGAACAACAAACCATCGGGGAAATTTGCTGTGTCGCCGGTGTTAGGCGATGAAATTACAGTTCAGTTTGAAGTCCCCGAAAAATATTCGAAATTCCGATTTTTTAGGATAATTAATGTAAATCATGATTATATTGGGATTTTAAAATCGGGCGACAGGCGTCCACTTGGTAAAATTGCCGGTACATGCAATATCAACGTAAATTGCGATGAATGGGGGGAATGGAATGAAGTTAAAAATTCAGTTTGCCGGTTAATTGTAAAAGGGAAAAGAATTTGTTCGGGTGTGTTGATCAATAATACTGCTGAAAACCAAAAACCTTATATTTTATCAGCAGCTCATTGTTACGACAGTTTTGATTATCCTGAACAAACCATATATGCTTTTAACTATGAAAGCCCATTTTGTGCTTCGATTGATGGCGATCCTTCCAATTCTGTTTCCGGTGCAAATATGAAAGCACAGTCGGACAGCCTTGATTTTGCACTTGTTGAATTGAGCCTAATTCCGCCACCCGGTTACCGTCCTTACTATGCCGGGTGGAACCGTTCTTCAAACATTCCTGCTTCCACTGTCAGCATCCACCATCCACAAGGGGATATCAAAAAACTGTCCGTTGACAACAATCCCCCGGTAATTTCAAGTTTTGGTGAACCCAATAGTGTTGATAAAGATTATATCACG
>JBBQPP010000536.1:0-3360 GCA_038217255.1 Bacteroidales bacterium
GCTTGTTTCAAGCTGATCTTCACTAACCGCGTGTTTTGGCGTTTTAAACGAAATGTCAGGATTGAACATTGATTCCTTTCCCGAATAAGCGGCGATATCTGCCGGCCAGTAAGGGTAAAGATCATAATGATCCATCAGTTCATTTTCGTACTTTCTCGAAATGGGTAGATCGAATTCAAGGTTGGGCGAGTTTTCAATTCTTTTCACGGGAAGTTCAACCGGGTTGTGTTTTACTTCCCATTGTGGTTGGCCATTATGTTCCCGCGGAATCAGGACTCTTTTTTCTAAAAAAAAATTTCCCAAATCAACCTCAAGATAACGGATTATCGAAGTTTCATCGTCAAATTAAAGGTACTTTCCTTTTATTCGCCACTGTCATAATAAATCAGCACAGGTGTGCCTACGTGTTCAAAAAAGAAATTCATTTTATTATTTCGGAACAAGCTTCTCAATATGCCCCTTTTGTGAGGGGTCAACAGTACCAAATCCCAGGGGCTGTTTTTAATGTAATTTAGTAAAGTATGAACGACATCATCGCCTTTGAGTGTTTCTATTTTTTGTATTGGCTGTCCAAGAATTTTATCGGCTTCATTTTTCCAGGTTTCTTCCCTGGTTTCGAGGTCATCGCTTTGATCCCCGGTTACTACTGTAATTGCCTCAATATATGGATTAAATTTTTCAGGCAGGAATTTTATATTTTTTAAAGCACTTAATGTTTCAGGTTCGAAATCCGTGATGAGCAATACTTTTTTGTAATCGCTGAATTTTATTTTGGGCGGGACAAGTATAAATGTTGCGCCAACATCTTTGAATGTGTCGGTTATTTCATCCAAATCCCGGAAAACAAAACCATCGGGTACTGCATTTATAATAAAAAAAACAGGGTCAGTGCCATCCATTTTATCGACAATAATATCTTCAGTATCGCCGACTTCAACCAGCGTTTTTATTTTTAACGGATAATTCAACCTCGATGCTTCTTTGCTCATTAGTTTGTCGAGTTCGATATCGGCAAAGTTTTTTTCTTTATTTATTGTTTCTTCAAACGAAAGTGGGCTTCCCGGTGAAATCGACTTCGAGTCGGAAAAAGAGCTGTAATGCCCCTGGACTGTTCTGGTGTCAATAATGTGCAGAACATCTGCTTCTACTTCGAGTGCACGGGCAATCCGCAATCCGTAAGGTATCACCGATTCTGTTTTGCCCTTAATGTCGCTGATAATAATTGTTTTCATATCTGTCGTTATTTGTTTTTTATGAATGTGTGCGCCGGATGACCGTAAAACATCTCGGCAGCTTCCATAATGGTTTCTGAAAGTGTAGGGTGGGGGTGAATGGTTAATGCTACATCCTCTGCGGTGGCTGCCATTTCAATGGCAAGAACAAGTTCGGCAATCATATCGCCGGCGTGTTTTCCTACTATTCCGGCTCCCAGAATACGTTCGTTTTCGGGATGAACCAGCAGTTTTGTAAAACCTTGTCCGGCATTCATAGCAACCGCACGCCCGGATGCAGACCACGGGAATTTAACCACTTTGTAATCGATGTTTTTTTCCTTTGCCTGTTTTTCACTTAGTCCACAGGTAGCAATTTCGGGATCGGTGTAAATTACCGCCGGAATTGCCCTGGCATCGTTGGCCGCTTTTCGTCCTGCTATAACTTCGGCAGCAACGCGGCCTTCGTAACTGGCTTTGTGCGCCAGCAGCGGCGGACCTGTTACATCGCCAATGGCAAAAATTCCTTTTTCATTGGTTTGTTGCTTGTCGTTCACTTTAATAAAACCCTTTTCATCAAGTTTAACAGAAGTATTTTCAAGCCCCAGATTTTTGGTATTGGGCGACTGTCCAACTGCCACCAAAACTTTATCGTATTCTTTACTGAATGTTTTACCTTTTTTATCTTCAAATTCTACTTTAAGTGCCTCTTTTTTTGCATCAATCTTTTTTACTTTGGTTTCCAGAAAAATTTCACTGAACAGCGTAGTACTTGCTTTTTTATAAGCGGTAACCAGGTCTTTATCCATTCCAGGCATAAAATCCTCAGTCAGTTCCACGATGGAAACCTGAGAGCTGAGCGATTTATAAATGGTAGCCATTTCAAGGCCGATGTAACCACCGCCCACTACAAGCATTTTTTCGGGAATATCTTTCAAATCCAATGAATCGGCTGAATTCATTATGCGCGGATCATTGGTATCTATATTGGGAAGTTGAACAGGTTTGGCACCGGTAGCTATAATGACATTTTTAAACTCAATCTTTTTTTCTTTACCGCCGTCTTCTTTTACTTTTAATGTTTTAGAATCGATAAATTGGGCAGTGCCTTTTATGTAATTTATTTTCCGGGCTTTTACCAGTTGGCCGAGACCACTTGTAAGTTTTTTTACCACTTCGTCTTTCCAGCTTCTCACTCTTTCCAGGTCAATTTTTAAAACCTTAAAATTAATGCCCATTTCATGAGCATTTTCGGCATCTGAAATAATTTTTGACAGATGCAGCAGCGCTTTAGTGGGTATGCAACCCCGGTAAAGGCAAACGCCTCCGGGATTTATTTCAGGATCAATCAAGGTAACGCTGAGCCCAAGGTCGGCAGCCATAAATGCAGCCCTGTAACCTCCCGGTCCAGCTCCAATAATTACTAAATCGTGTTTATTATTTTCACTCATTTTTTTATTCGTTTATTGTAATAATGCGTAGGGATCTTCAATTACTTCGCAAATCCAGCGCAGAAAACGGGCGCCGTCGGCACCATCGATAACGCGGTGATCGTACGACAGTGACAATGGAATAATCAGTCGCTTTTGAAATTCGCCATCGATGTAAACCTGCTGGTATTTTGCTCTCGACACACCGAGGATAGCAACCTGCGGCAGCAATACAATGGGCGTGAAATTGGGTCCGCCAATTCCACCAAGGTTCGAAATGGTAAAGTTTCCACCTTGTAATTCGTCGGGCGATTTGTTTTTGTCGCGGGCTTTCTGTGCCAACTCAGTCAACTCAACAGAAAGCTCCGTGAGGGATTTTTTGGTTATGTCGCATACAACAGGAACTAACAGACCTTGTGGAGTATCTGCCGCAATTCCCACATTGAAATAGTGTTTGTAAATAATTTTTTCGTTCTGTACGTCAATACTTGAGTTAAAACGAGGGAATTTCTGTAAAGCAAATCCGGCAATTTTCAGCAAAATGGATGTAACCGTAAGTTTGCCACCTGCTTTTTCCACTTTGTCCTGGTAATTTTTTCTGAAGTTTTCCAGGTTGGTCATATCCGCTTCATCAAACTGTGTGACATGCGGAATAGTTTGCCAGGCCTGCTGCACATTTTTCGAAGTAATTTTTCGAATTGTTGTCATCGCTTCGCTTG
>JBBQPP010000537.1:0-3356 GCA_038217255.1 Bacteroidales bacterium
GTTAAAAAAATCACTACGGAAAGAATAGTTAATTTTGAAAAGTTCATTTTTAATATTTATATTTTATTTATTATTTAGTAGCAGGATTTTCCGACATTTCAAATAAAAGTGTTCCTCCATTTACAATTTCATTATGTTTAAACCACCAGCAGTCGAGTGGCTTTCCGTTCAGCCACACTTTCTGCACATATTTATTTTTAGGAGAATAATTTTTAGTCTGAATTTCAAGTTGATTTTCTCCCAACTGAATGGTTGCCTTTTCAAACAACGGCGCCCCTATTTGGTAAATATCCGACCCGGCAACAGGATAAAATCCCAATGAACTGAAAACATACCAGGCCGACAAAGTACCTGCATCATCATCGCCGTCAAGTCCGTCATAACCCGCACCGTATTTGTTTTCCAATACCCAGCGCACCCATTTTTGAGTAAGATCGGGTCTGTTGGCATAACTAAAAAGGTAAGCCGTGTGAATGTCAGGTTCGTTGCCGTGCCAGTAATACGAACCCGGATTCCAGTTGCCGCGTTCGGGGTCGGCTTTTTCGAAAAAATTATTGAGTTCATTTACAAAATAAGCAGTGTCCTTAAACAACGAAATGAGTCCGGGGGCATCAAATAATACTGCCCATCGCCATTGCAGCGCGCAGCCTTCCACATAATCATCTGTATATTCTTTGTCTGAATCAAAATAAGTCAGCATCAGCGGGTCAAATTTTTCCTGAAAACCGCCATCGGAATTTCGGGGTTGAAAATATTGCGTTTCTGGGTTCCACAAATTCCGGTAATATTTGGCTCGTTTGGCAAATAATGATGAATCTTCCGTGTATCCCAGAATAGCAGCCAACTTGGAAATTGCATCGTCGGCATACGCATATTCCAGGGTTTTGCTCACTGCTTCGCCCATGCTGTCAGCCGGACAATATGCATATTTCATATATTGCTGAATACCCGGACGCGGTCTGAATCCTTTTTCGGGCAAATCGATTCCAAGGGCTGCCTTTTTCATGGCATTGTAAGCAGTTTGTACATCAAAATCGATGATGCCTTTCCGGTAGGTTTCCGACAGAACAATATCAGCCGAAGCACCCAACATTGAACCAGTGTAACCCGTCCCGGAAGGCCAGCGCGGCAAAACACCACCCTGCTCGCTCATTTTCACCAGTGAAATCGCCATATCACGCTGATCTCCGGGTGCTATCAAACAAAAAAGAGGATGAATACTGCGGAAAGTATCCCATAACGAAAGGTCGGTAAAATACCTGAATCCATCAGTTTTGTGAACCTTTTTATCAAAACCTGTATAATCGCCATTTACATCGTTAAACACAGTGGGCATTTGAAATGAATGGTAAAGTGCCGTATAAAATATTTTACGCTGCTCTTCGGATGCACCTTCAATATGAACCAGCACCAGCTTTTCTTCCCAGGCCAGCTTTGCCCGTTCGGCTATTTCTGCAAAATCTGCAGAACCGGTTTCTGCCGAAAGGTTTTCGCGCGCATTGCCAACGCTCACATAAGATATCGCAAGTTTCAGTTCGATAGTTTCTGAATCTGAGTATTTATCGAAAATCACGTCAATACCAACAGTATCTCCCTGAACAGATAATTTTTGCTGAATGATTTTGTTACCCGACCAAAGTGTGGCTGAAGAAAACGGTTTGTTGAAACGTGCTGCAAAATAAACTTTCAGTCCGCCATATCTCGAAGCAAAATTCCCAAAGGTTCGGATTGTCCCCGTAATTTCTCCATCGGATGAAACAGAAACTTCTCCTTCGGTGGTTTTTCCTTTTCCCAGTGAACTCGAAACATCAATAAGAATATGTGGTTTTTCTTTTCCTGAAAAAGTATAACGGTGCACTCCTACCCTTTCTGTTGCTGTAAGCTCAGCCAGAATTCCCTGTTTTTTGAAATTCACTGCATAATAACCAGGAAATGCTGTTTCGTTTTTATGCGAAAAACGGTGGTATTTCCCTTCTTTATAATTTTTGAAACTTTTTTCACCGTTGGATGGATAAACCCTGAAATGGCCGCCATCGTAAGCGCCGGTACCAATCAGCCTTGTATGACTAAATCCCATAATGTGATTGTCGGCATAATAATATCCGGCAGTGCTGACCGTACTTTCATCGAAAAAATCCTTCCCGAGGAAGAATCGTGTTTCAGGACTCAAACGCATCATCCCATAAGGCAGAGTTGGTCCGGGAATGTCATCGCCACTGGTGTATGACGGGAAACCTCCAGTACCGATAAAAGGATTTACAAATTGCCCAAGTTCACCAGGTTTTACAGGAACTTCCATGTTTCCGGTTTCTGCTCTGACGGTTAGCTGATAGCGAATATAAATGGCAAAAGTTATTGTTAGTGCCAGAAAAAGCAAGGTTAAAAAGATAAACAAGAAGTACTTTAAAATCGATCGCATGCCATCAGTTTATAGGAAAATTTCAAAAATGAATCCTATTTTCAAAATAACATTATCGCAGTCGATTTATATCCTGTTATTTTATTCGATACGCATTAAATATTAGCAGATTAAAAATGGAAAAGTGTATCAAAAAGAGAACGGTTCTCTTGATGCTTTCTTATTCCAGTATAGAGAACCGTTCCGTTGCAACGAAAGAGGAGGGAACGGTTCTTTATTTCTTCAATAAGAAACACAAAGTATTTTAAGTCAATTAAGAGTGCTTTGTGTTCCGATTACTTTTGGATTGTCTATTCCTAAGATACGGCTACAAGTTATACATTGTGTATGCTGGTGTTTATTCATTTAAGTCTGTATGTCAATCACTTAACTCTAAAAAAATCCAACTTTCAACACGAACCAAACTATCCATGAAGCACAAATTTATTTTTTTTTTGAGCATTAGACAAAAAGCCCTGTGGGCTAATTGGCTCGGATTTGTAAACTCTTTGACAAAGCTTTGGATTTAGCGTTTGCTCGTGGGGCTTTGGTCCAGATAGCCATCGGGATGCTTGCAAATAGAGCTGACTCTTTCATCATGCCAGCAAGTTTTCTAATTTTGATTTCCATTTTTCCCAATCTGGCATTTCTTTGGTTTGTAAATCAATGAATTTTTGGGTGTGGTCGTGATAAACCAAATGGCACAACTCATGAATAATTACATACTCGATACATCCTCGGGGTGCTTTTATTAATTCTGGATTTAAAATTATTTTTCCTTTCGGAGTGCAGCTTCCCCAACGTGTTGGCATTTCTCTAAATACAATCGAATCTGGCTCAACTTTATGCTTTTTAAATTTGTCAATTAAGGGTTGAGCTATTTCCTTAAACTTTGATTTAGCATGAAACAGATACCATTCTTTTACTAATCCTTTAACTTTTAATTTATCTAATGTAT
>JBBQPP010000538.1:0-3354 GCA_038217255.1 Bacteroidales bacterium
GAACCGGTCTTTTTTGCATACAAAGCCGTTCCTGAAATCGACAAAATTGTTAAAAAAGTAGTGGAAGACAACAAAGCCGATTACGATTTTACTGCCGAAGATGGATTTGGTCATCATTTTTGGGTTATTAATAACCCCGAAACAAACCGCCGGATAGAAAAACTATTTGCCGAAAAAGTACCATTTACCTATGTTGCCGATGGGCATCACCGAACTGCCGCCGCTGCGCGCATCGGTTTGGAGAAAACCGCGCAAAACCCAAACCACACGGGCGATGAGGAATATAACTTTTTTATGGCCGTTCATTTTCCCGATAACCAATTGCAAATCATCGACTATAACCGCACGGTAACCGATTTAAACGGTTTATCGGATGACGAATTTATATTAAAACTGAAAAAAGGTTTTGAGGTTGAAAAAATGGGAACCGAAATTTTCAAACCCGGCAAACTGCATGAGTTTGGCCTTTATCTTTCGGGTAACTGGTATAAACTAAATGCAAAAACTGGAACATACAACGACAATGACCCGATTGGAGTTTTGGACGTAACCATTTTATCAAGTCAGGTTTTGGAACCGATACTTGATATTAAAGATTTGCGCACCTCAAAACGCATCGATTTTATAGGTGGAATTCGCGGACTTGGTGAATTAAAAAACCGTGTTGATTCGGGCGAAATGAAAGCAGCTTTTGCACTTTTTCCGGTTTCAATGGAACAACTCATCAACATCGCCGACAGTGGAAATATCATGCCGCCAAAAACCACCTGGTTCGAACCAAAATTGCGCTCAGGACTGGTGATTCATCAGTTGGATTGACGGGTGGAAATGTGAGGAAGTAGGTAACATTTTCGATGAATAGAAATATTAAGATTTAAAACTACACGATACTTTAGACCATAGGAAATATAATGTAGTCTTAGTTAATATTTAAACAGGTTAGTACACATATTATGAAGACTAAACTAACAGGTGACATATCGCCAATTCTTTACATGATTCCAATAGGATTGGTGTTTTTTACTTTAATATTTTTAGTGATAAGTACTGTTGATGAACAGATTAAAGACTTTTATCCGATAGTAGGAATATTTGGTACAATAATTCTAATTATTTGGATTCTATTTCGGCAATGTAAGATTGTGTACTATGATAATGAGAATATATATGTGCATACAATTTTTAAAAACAAATTGATTAAGAAAATTGATTTGGCTGAGATTTACAACCTAACTTCTGGAACTTTTATTATTAAGATTACCTACCTTGACTACGAACATAAAAAAAGAATGTATTATACATTTCCAGACAGAAAAACAATGGATGATGAATTGGGGTTTTCTAATTTCCCGGGATTTACATTTCTGTACGGTAAGCCGAATAATAGAATTTTAATATTAAAAGAATTGATTAAAAACAAAAGTAAATAAGGTACGTGTGCCAACTAGTCGCTATAATTAATTACCGTTGTAGTTCAGACAACAAGCTGTTCACATCGCAACAACAGCGATACGGTTCAATAGGAACGCAACCCTTGATCGGCAATAAATCATAGCGAACCGTTATAGCAAATTTTCAAAATTTGTATTGTACGACATTTTACCGAACATTTGTAAAAATATATATTATGGAAGCCCAGTCAAATAATGATGAACGAATTGAGATAAGGATATCTTCTAATGACAAACGGATTTTTCAAAAAGCACAGAAACTAAGTGGAGATAAATCTTTTAGTAGCTTTATTGCTCGGATTGTTAATAAACAAGCTGAAGAAATAGTGGCAAAGAATGATAGGATTATTGCAAGTGAAAGAGATAGAGATAAATTCTTTGATGCTGTTTTCGGCGAAAGTAAACCAAATCAAAATTTGAGTGAAGCGGCTAAAAAGTATAAATCTCAAACGACACTTTAGTGAAAATTCAACTCATATAAAGACGTATATATGACTTTTGACCCAGAATTTAAAAAGGCATTGCAACTGCTCTCGGACAAAGAAAAAGACAAGCTGATTTTAAGGTTGCTGAAGCACGATTTGAATTTAGCCAATAGACTTCGTTTTGAACTGGTTGATACCAATTCGGTTCAAGATAAAAGGGAACAGGTCAGAAACAGAATTGTCAAACGTATACAACTGTTTACCAAATGTTATTATTCGCCAGGATATTTATTAATGGATGTTCGGGAGATAAGTGGCGAAATAAATGAGCATGTTTCTATTACAAAAGATAAGATTGGCGAAATAAGTTTGAATTGCCTTATGTTGCGCCATCTTTTGGAACTGAATAGCGAGCGTATAGATGCAGAAAAAATTGGCAAAGCTCATACTTTATGTATTTACATTGTAGCAAGGGTATTTAAAATTCTGATGCTCATCCAAAAACAACACGAAGACCTGCACCTTGAATTTAGTGAAGACATTGAAGCAATTGGAAAATTAATTGGCCATAATCATAATTTAATGAAAACAGCTATCCATAATGACTTAGATGTTAACTGGCTCATTCAATTCACTATACCGATAAATATTGCTGATATTTATAAAGATTTACGTGAGAATGGTTTTTTGAGATAAAGAACCGTTCCCCTAACTTCATCACCCTAAATATCTTAAACATGAACTTGGAAAACATATCATTGGCAAGCATATACAAACGGCAAAAAACTGACCTCGACATTTTTCAGGTGTTTATGCCTCTTTATTAAAAAAACTAAAATGAGTAAACTATGAAAAAAACAGCATCAACATTTATGTTACTAATCCTTTTTGTATCACTATTTGCGCAAAAGCCTTACAGGGGAGCCGAGGTTTTTTCGAAGGACAAGGTTTTGTACGGTAAATTTGAAATGAATATGAAAATGATAAAGGGAAGTGGCATGTTGTCCACCTTTTATACGATTCGGCAAAAATCTGATCAGGATGACGCCTATTGGGCGGAGCTTGATATTGAAGTACTTGGCAAGCAAAATGCCCAAATAATGTCAACAAATATAATAACCGATGGTGTAAATGGGAACTTGGTTCATAACACGAAGGAAATAAAGCGTAATTTTTCATTAGCCGATGATTTCCACACCTTTACGTTAGAATGGACTCCAAATTATGTAGCCTGGTTTATCGATGGAGTAGAGCTTAGACGAGAAACAGGAGATGTTGTTAATCATTTGAACGTTCCTCAGGGGTATCGTTTTAACTCATGGATATCCTGTTCTCCGGGTTGGGTAGGAAACATTGAACGAGATTCATTGCCAAGGTATCAGTACATAGATTGGATTGAATATTACAGTTATAATGCATCAACAGAGGATTTTAAATTAGCATGGCGAGACGATTTCAAAAGTTTTAGCACAACACGC
>JBBQPP010000539.1:0-3341 GCA_038217255.1 Bacteroidales bacterium
TACAACGAAGGCATCGAAATTTGTTACGTTACCAAAGGCCGGTACGAATGGGTGGTGGGCGACAAAAGTTACCTGCTTTTTCCGGGCGACGGATTTGTTACCTGTCCGTGAATCATCATGAAATAGTAAAAGACCTTTCCAACCGTTTAGGGAAATACGTGATATCGGTGGGAGCTAAATCTCTCATAGAAAAAGAATCAAGGAAAACAAGGAAGTTTCCCGATGAAGTGTAAAACAAAATATCCGCCAATCGATTTGAAACCAATTGGCGGATAAAACCTGACATCGTCCTCTATTCCCTATTAATCGAGACGAGCTCTGTCAGCGTTAACTCACATTGACTCAATTATCCCAAGCCGGCTATTGAATTGGTGCTGCGGCCATTTTGGGATCTAAAAGATCGTAAAACTGGTTAAGTTTTGGCAGGATAATTATTCTTGTTCTGCGGTTCATTGCTTTTCCCTCAGCAGTTTCATTGCTCGCCAAGGCATTGTATTCGCCCCTTCCGGCAGCAATCAACCGATTTGGGTCAACATTAAAATCTTCCTGTAAAACCCTAACAACTGAAGTTGCTCTTTTAACACTTAAATCCCAGTTATCTTGCATACCTGACGCTTTAATAGGCACATTATCGGTATAGCCTTCAACCATGATTTCAAATTCAGGCCTTGATTCAACAATAAGTGCAATTTTCTCAAGCACTTCATTTGCCTTTTTTGTCAATTTGAAACTTCCACTTTCATATAACATTTTGTCCGAAAGGTTAATGAAAACGACTGTTTTATCTACTTTAATTTCAATATCCTGATCATTAATCCCCTCTTGCAAAACACTTTTCAGATTAATGGCCAGTGCAAGGTTTATAGAATCAGCTTTTGATTTTGCGGCGTTCAACAAATGTATGTACTTGTCTTTTTGCTGTAACTGATTTAAGGTTTCTTTGATGTTGTCGCTCGCTGATTGCGAAAGGACAGCCAAATCCCCAACTTGAGTTACTTGCTTGTCCCTTTGAGTTTTAACGTCTGCAAGTTGCTCTCTTAAATCACCGAGTTGTTCTTCCCTCAAGGACAAAGTAGTGCTACTTGTGGACAATTTTTTGATGTAATCATTCATATTATCATTACAATCCTTCAATTGCGAATTGATTGCTGCAAGATCCTGTTCAAGACCATGCTTCATACTTGAATATTTTTTTGTACTCACGCAAGAGCTTATTCCAAAAGCGATAAATACAATGAGCATTAAAAGTGATTTTGATTTCATAATATTATTTGTTTTAGTAAATTTTATTTGATAATTCAATCCAATAATTGTGTAATTCAATGAGTCAAAAAGTAATGTCAGAAATTACTCTTTTGTATATCATCTACTTAAATTGTTTGTTTTTAGAGTAACCTCTTAATTTTAAATTGCAAATATGCTTATAAAAATCCACTTGTTGAGGTTCTAATTCTGCATTTTGATAAACTAAACATGTTTATACCCCAATTTAATGCTTTGCAATGCCGATTCAGGCATGCATTTTTCGGGTTTGGTTTTGTTCTTCAGACAATCAATAAAATAATCCAATTCACCGGAATAACCTTTCATGGCATCACCGACGGAAATTTGATTGGTTTCGATATGGGTTGCAACTATTATGTTTTCAGGATTGTTGCTGTTATATAGAACACTTGCTTTTTCGAAATTGGCAGAAAATCCAGCATGAAAAGGGAAAGCTGTGTGGAAAATATTTCCACCTTCAATTTTCACGTTTATTCCGGAGTTGTATTTCCAGATTGCATTTAAGTAATCGTGACGGCTTAATTTTCCGGGCAAAATAGTCGATTCAATGGAATCTGGAACACCCAGCGCCCATTGCACAAAATCGATATCGTGAATTACCAAATCGAAAAGTGCACCACCCGAAGAACCAAAATCCTGTTGTTTTTCTTTCCACTGTCCCCAGGCTGGAACTCCTGAAAACCGTGTCATTGACAAGAATTTCAATTTGCCAAATTCACCGGAATCAATCCAGTTTTTTAATTGCTGATAAACTGGCATAAAACGCACAACATGACCAATCATCAACAAAAGGTTTTTGCTGCCTGCCAGTTCAATCAACTCCTCTCCTTCTGAAATATCAAGACAAAAAGGTTTTTCAAGAAGTACATTGATTCCCGCATCAAATGCAAGTTTTGTGAGTTTGTAATGAAAATCGGTGTGCACCGCAATAATACAGGCATCTAATTGTTCTTTCGCAATGCAATCTGCAATCGATGAATAAATTTTTACGTTCGCTATCTCTTTTTCTGAAATGCCTCCGGTTGAAAAATTACCAACTTGCTCATTTATGTTTCTCCTAATATTTTCAGGGTTTTTATCGACGATTGCAACCAACTTCAAACCGGGATTCTTCACTATATTCAAGGTATGCGTCATTCCCATAAACCCGAAACCAACCACTGCAATTTTTATTTTTTCCATTTGATTCAGTTAAATTTCCTTTAATAGGTTTGGAAAGATATTCTATTTCGTACAATTTTACTAACGCTGTCAGGTCTAATTACGCTGACAGGTTATTCGGTGCAATTCAACGAAGCAATCTATGTGCGATGCTTTCCTGTGAATTTGTTCAGGCTCGGACAATGTCAACCCTGAAATTTTATTTTTGTAACTTTAAACAATTTCGATTTGTTTGTGATATTTAGAAAAATAAAAATGCTTACAATCAAGTTAAAGAGAAAAGCCAATTAGTTAAATGAAAAAAGGACTTAAAATATTCGGTATTATTATTTTATCACTATTTCTGATAATCATTGCATTGGTTATTACCGCGAGTTTATCGCAAAACAAAATAGCTGATATTACCCTGAAAAAAATAAGTAAATCCATAAATGCACCTATCAAAATTGAAGATGTATCATTTACCTTGATTAAACGGTTTCCTTTTGCTACAATTGAACTTTCGGGACTAAGAATCGGGACTGAAAACTCAACTAATTCAAGCTCAAAAAGCCTGTCAAAGGAGGATATTCTAACGTTTAAAAGGGTTTATATCTCATTAAAAACAATTCCATTTATTAAGGGGGTTTATGAAATAAATAATATAGAAATTGTTGATGCAACGGTAAATTACGAAGTTGATTCTTTGGGCCATAGCAATATCGACTTCTTAATGAATTTGAATGAAGATGTTGCAAAATCAGATTCAGTTGATGCTGCTTCAGGCGGATTACCCAACTTCGATTTCAAAAAAATAAAGCTTAAAAATACGGTGGTGCATTATATTGACGACTCGGTAAAAATGGCTGCCAAACTATTTTTCCCCGCGCTTGATATCAAAGGGACAATGGCAAACG
>JBBQPP010000540.1:0-3340 GCA_038217255.1 Bacteroidales bacterium
GCGAAAAGTACGGTAACATCATTCAATAAAGAAACCGGGGAAGTTTATACCGATTTTTATAAAGATATTAATGGTGTTGCAATGGTTTCAAATGTTCAGCATGCTTTCAGTTTTAACGGTAAAATTTACTTTTTAGGTAACAGTTCCGACCAGCTTTTTTGGGTCGATGGCACAACTTTTAAACAAACCGAAAATGCGATAACAACCGATATTGTAAAGCCACGATATGGTGTTGGCTTTGGTAATTATTTGTATGTTTCGTGTTGGGGAGGCGACATTTGGGCCGATGAAACAACTTCATATATTGCAAAAATCAACCTCACAACAAAAACGGTTGAAAAGAAAATCTCTATACCAGGTGGTCCCGAAGGGTTGGCAATTGCTGAAAATAAGTTATTTGCTGCTTTGAATTACAAAGATAGCGTTGCAGTGGTAGATTTGGCCAATGATGCCATTTCATACATTGAAACACCCGCTGTTACTTCATATTTTATAAAAGACAAAAGTGAAAACCTTTATGTTTCGTTGGTAAGCACTTACAGCGATTTTTCGAATAAAACAGGGATTGGTTATATCAATACCACTTCAAATAAATTGGAAAATACCTATGATTTGACGGGGGTGAGCACTGCGTATGTAAATATTCTGGCTGCCAACAATGATTTTACTAAAATCTACGTCGTCAAAGAAGGTGCAAATTGGGGCGATCCTGGTGCTGTTGCAACTTTCGATATCGCTTCAAAAACTTTTGATTCAAATAATTTTGTTGAAGGTATTGCCGGTTTAAATGGGGTAGCTTATTACAACGATAATGTTTTTTGTTTTGTAGCAGAGAGTGTTACAGGAAATGGCAAAGCAAAAACCTATTCCGCCGATGGCACATTTCAAAAAGATTATCCAACCGGAATTGCACCGTTTATGTTATTGACCGTTCAACAAAATAATTAGGAAATGTGAATTATATAAGTTTTAATAAAAGTTATATAATGTTTGTGTTGTAGAAGATGTTTATCTTATGGCTTTAATAAAGTTAATAGCTATGGAAAAACATGTTATAAAAATTAAGTCAGTAGAATATATTACGCACGATGTTTTGCAAATCGAAACAGAGAAACCGGCGCAAATTTCTTTCAATTCGGGACAGGCTACCGAGCTATCAATCAACAAAAAGGGATGGAAAACAAAAAGCAGTCGTTTACATTTACTTTACCTGTGCGGACCACCTCCCATGATGGAAGCCGTTGAAAAGCAGTTGACAAATCCTGGCGTGGCCAAAAAAGCAATTATAACCGAAGAATTTCAACTTTGCATTAATGTGGGTTAAAATTCAAATAACACTTAAAAAAATTCATCACAACGTGGTGAACAGCATCGCGTTTTATCCGGCTTTGATTGGTTTGTTGTTTTTGTTGATTTCTGTGCTGAGCATCACATTTGAATTTTCGGAAAGCGGGAAGCAGTTAAAATCGAATTGGCCATGGTTGAGTTTGAAGGATGCTTCAACGGCGCGTGCAATAATTACTGCCATTGCCACCGGGATTATTTCCATCACTGTTTTTAGCTTTTCGATGGTGATGATTGTGCTGAACCAAACAGCTTCGCAAATGAGCAACCGTATTCTGGATAAACTTATTGGCAGCCGTTTTCAGCAAATTACACTTGGCATTTATGTAGGTACAATGGTTTATGCTTTTTTCTTGCTCAGCACCATTCGCGACAACAGCTCTGGATTACAAATCCCCGCTTTAAGCACTTATTTTTTGATTTTGCTTACGGTTTTTGATATTTTCCTTTTTATTTATTTTCTGCATTACATAACACAATCTGTCAAGTACAGTGTGATTATACGGCGCATCTACCATGAAACTTTGCATTCCATGGAGCAATTGTGTGTTTTGGAAACAGAAGCTAAAAAGATTAAACCTTTTGAAGACGGTCAAATGGTTTTAGTGCCAAAGTCGGGTATTTATGCAGGTTTAAACGAAAGGGTTTTATTGGAAATCTGCCAAAAAAATGATTGCAATGTATTCGTGCTTCACCCCAACGGAACTTTTATAATGAAGGGGCTGCCAATTATGCAAGTCAACAAAAAAATGTCTGCAGAAATAATGAAGCAACTGGGCGACACGGTTTTTTTGTTGGAAAGCGACTCCGTTGACACCAACTATTTTTATGGTTTCAAACAGTTAACAGAAGTGGCAGTAAAAGCGCTAAGTCCGGGAATAAATGACCCCGGGACGGCAATTGATAGTTTGCGGTCCTTGTTTCAATTGCTCGATTTTCAATTGCATCATTTTCCCGAAAACATAATAAGCGACAAAGATAAGGTGGAAAGGATTTTCCTTGAGGAATTGACTTTTGATAAAATATTTAGCGATTCCGTTTTTCCCATTTGGGATTATGGCAAAAATGACCGTTTGATCCAGCAAGAACTCCACCTACTGCTTACTCAAATAGAATTTATTGCTTCAAAACCAATCATATCGACAATTCTAAGCGAAGTTAAAATCAAAATAAAAAACAACATTTTAAAGTGAAATATATGAGAAACACAGGAAAAGAAATAAATATCAAAGTCAATGGACTCAATGTCAGTTATGTTGATGAAGGAAGAAAGGATGCAACAGTAATCATTTTTGTGCATGGTTTCCCTTTTAACAAATGGATGTGGGAAAGGCAAATCGAAGTATTTAAAAAAGATTATAGGGTAATTGCCTATGATATACGCGGGTTTGGTGACTCCGAAAAGGGTAATGTACATTTTTCTGTACAGCTTTTTACGTTCGATTTAATCGGTTTGATGGATGCCCTAAATATCGAAAAAGCTGTGTTGTGCGGTTTGTCAATGGGAGGTTATATTGCGTTAAGTGCGATGGAAAATTTTCAGCACCGTTTCAGCAAGCTGGTTTTATGCGATACAAAATGTGCAGGCGACGATGCCGAAGCCAAAGAAAAGCGGATGCAAACAATCGAATCAATAAAGGAAAACGGGAAAACAAAATATGCTGAAGAAAGCCTTTGGAAACTTTTTTCGCAAGGTTCGTTTGTGAGCAACGGAGAGGCAATCGAACAGGTGCGCGAAATGATTTTAACAACGCCCGAGGAAATCCTATTCCAAACTTTGACAGCACTTGCTGAACGTCACGATAATTGCTCGTTATTATCAACCACAAACCTGCCCGTGTTGATAATTGTGGGGGAAGATGATAAATTGACCCCTCCGGAAATTGCGCGGCAAATGGACGAAAAAATCCCCGATTCGGATATGTATATAATCGAAAATGCAGGCCATTTGAGCCCTATGGAGCAACCCGATGAGTTCAATCGTTTGTTAAAACCG
>JBBQPP010000541.1:0-3335 GCA_038217255.1 Bacteroidales bacterium
CAAGGCCGAGATAAACGGCAGAAACTCCAATCCCAAGCACCCTGCCACGGTATTTAGGTGAAAATTCGGCAACAAGTATTGCCGCACCAGTGGTGCTGCTGAATGCCGCGCCTATACCCTGCAAAAACCTAAAAAATATTAACCAGTAGCCCGAAACAGCAAATCCACTCAACAGCGATGAAACCGTGAAAAGCACAATCCCAATTTTATAAACCCGTTTAATCCCCGTTAAATCGCCCAAACGGCCGATTGGAAGTAAAAACATGGCAGTTGACAACAAAAAGGCAGTTATGACCCAACTCAAAGTAACAGCATCGAGGCCAAAATCTTTTTCAATAGCAGGCAGCGCAATGTTTACGGACGAAATAAGAAAAGTGGACATAAAAGAGCTAAATGCCACAATTGACAACACTGTGATTTGCGCTTTGGTCCAGTTCATACAATTTGCTTGTGTAAATTCATAATTTTTGTTTGCGATAATTTATTTTATAAAGATAAACAACATTTGCAAAAGCTGACAGGTTTTAAAAACTTGTCAGATCAAAACAAAAATATTTTTTCCATTTAATTTTCAACTTTATGATAAAGCGCCTCCGGCGGTATTTCCTGCTGCACAATTCCGGGACCTTCCCATGTTACAATGTTAAATTTGCGTGCTCCAAGCTGGAAGTATTTTTCCATTACCTTGTATTTCCCTTTGCGCAAAGCCACGGTTTTGAACCCTCCGCGCAGAAACTCCTTTCCATCGATATATAAAACACATTTGTCATTCACTTTTATTGAAAACGTGTAAACTCCATCGCGGGGAATATCAATAAAACCCGACCACTCGTAGCCAAAATAATCCTCTGTTTTCCGCTGTTCGATTGTGAAATTTGGAAGAATCCCCGTTTCGATCGGCATGAATTTATCCAACTCTTCCGGCTCCAAAACATGCACTTCATAATATTTGTAATTCAATCCATTTTTAAATTTGCCCTGCCCTTCAAAGTTCTTGTAATCCTCAAAATCCAATTTTTTTATGTTGATTGAAACCGGTCGGCTCGGTAGTATTCCATCTTTAAATGATGCAAAACGAATTTCAGTGGTTTTGTCAACCACCACAGGTAGAACAAACAATGTCGATTCCGGTGTTGGCCTCGAACCATCGGTTGTATAACGAATTTCAACCTCTTTAACATCGCACAATAATGAAACCGTTGCTGATTTTAGAAAGTTTTCATCTTTGGTAACTGCATAAGGTAATATTGCTGCTAATTCATATTTTTCAGAAGCTGGCCGATCTGCAATTTTAGCTCCCCATTCTTTGTTGGGAACCGGTCCCATTTCGAATGCCAATTCAGATCCATTCAAAATATCCTCGTGTGTAAACCAGGTTTTTGTTAACGGGTTGCCATTTAATGTTGCAGATTGAATGTATATGTTTTCAGGAGTTACATTTTTTGCCCTTACAGTAAAATCCTTCCCGTTTTCAAGATGGATTGTTACTTTGTCGAAAATTGGGCTACCGATAACATATTCAGGAGTTCCCGGACAAACCTGGTAAAAACCCATAGCACTCAAAATATACCACGCCGACATTTGTCCACAATCCTCATTTCCACTTAATCCATCGGGTTTGTCGTCATACATTGTATTTAGGATTTCACTGACAATCGCCTGTGTAAGCCATGGTGCACCGGCGTAATTGTACAAATACGCCATGTGGTGGCTTGGTTCATTTCCGTGGGCATACTGACCAATCAATCCGGTTGCATCAATTGCGGTTTCATCGTGGGCAGATTGTTTTGTGAAAAGTGTATCCATCCAGGCAATAAATTTTTCGTCGCCACCGATTAATTCTATCAAACCATTTACATCGTGCGGAGCAAACAAACTGTATTGATAGGAATTTCCTTCAACAAAATGCTCGCTACCCTCAGCAGGGTCAAATGGTGAAACCCAAAGGCGATTGCTGTTGATGGGGCGCACAAAACCGATCGAACTATCGAACATGTTTTTATACGATTGCGCCCTGTACATATAATCATTGTAATCATTCTTTTTGTCCAGAAGTTTGGCCATTTGAGCCACACTCCAGTCGTTGTAAGCATATTCCATTACCATCGAAACCGAACCGCCCACTTTATCGGCAGGAATAAATCCAAGGTTGCTGTAATAGCCGATATCCTGTACCCGTTTTTTCATGGCATTAAAAGCAAGTTCGGCATCAAAACCCTTGATTCCTTTTTTGTATCCATCAAGAATTACCGAATGTGTGTGATAACCAATCATCACGCCCGTGTAATTTCCGGCAAGTTCCCATTGCGGCAGGCGGCCACCGACCCTGTACATTTCGAGAAAAGTTTTAATAAACTCCTGATAACGCGCCGGATCGATAATCGTATAAAGCGGCATGTTTGCGCGAAAAGTATCCCACAGCGAAAAAACCGTATAATTGGTAAATCCATTGGCCACATGAATTTTATGGTCAACCGCACGGTAGCGTTTGTCAACATCTTCGAACATGTTTGGAGCGATGGCGGTGTGGTACAGGCCTGTATAAAATATGCGCTTTTGTTTCTCTGTTCCGCCTTCTACATCTATTTTCGACAAAAAAGTATTCCAGTCTTTCTTAGCATTTTTAGCTACTTTTTCAAAATCCCAACCCGGGTTTTCTGTTTCGAGGTTTTTTCTGGCGCCATCAACATCCACTGCCGAAATGCCAATTTTCACCTGAATCTGTTCGTTTTCTTTTGTGTCGAATTGAAAAAATGCCCTGATATTTTGTCCTTCAGCTTTACTTATTCCCTCCTTTAAAGTATCGTTCAATGCAATTCCATGTGAGTGAAAGGGTTTTGAAAATTTAGCATAGAAATATACATATTGATCGGCTGCCCACCTTTTGGATCGCCGCAATCCGGAAATTTCAGTATCATTGATTATTTCGAGGTTCGATTCAATCACAAAATCACGGTTTTTGAGATCGAGAATGATATTTGATTTGTCGGAAGCAGGAAAAGTGTAGCGATGAAAACCTGTCCTAACAGTGGCAGTGAGTTCTGCTTTGATTTGATGATCGTCAAGAATAACACTGTAATACCCTGGTGAAGCTGTTTCGTTTTCATGCTGAAATGCTGAACGGTAGCCCGATTTCGGATCATTTTCATCTCCGGGCAAAATTTGTACTTCGCCAACTGTGGGCATCAGTAGTACATCACAATATTCCGGAGCGCCGGTTCCGCTCAGGTGGGTTTGACTGAAACCCATGATGGTTTTATCTGAATAGTGGTAACCGGAAGAACCGTCCCAGTCTTCCCAACGTGTGTCGGGACTGATTTGCACCATCCCAAACG
>JBBQPP010000542.1:0-3318 GCA_038217255.1 Bacteroidales bacterium
CTTTGGCGCCATTTTCCAATCCTTTTATTGAAAGCGCCGCCATCATAAAAGGTTCTTTGTAAACGTCGGGATGATTGCGCACTGAAACATGCGAAATTGCTCCCGTACCTTCCAAACAAAACATTCCCGCACCAATTCCTCCAATGGGAAATGCAAGCCGGTTCAGATTTTCACCTTCATAAACTGTGTTGAAATCTCTTTGTTTTGCAGGTTCATTGTTAATTTGGCATGTAGCCGCCATAATCATCATTGCTAAAATATACAGTAATTTTGAGTTCATAATAAATAGATTTAGTTGAGAAATCCGCCAATTACTTTTCCCCAAATATCATAACCCTTTTTATTCATGTGCAGGCCATCTTCAATAAACACATCTTTAAATACATTCCCATTATCATCAAGCATTGGATTCCAAACATCCGCAAACCCAATGTTGCCCTGTTTATTGCAATATTTTTTAAGTTTTTTGTTGAATTTTATGTATTCATTTTTAAGATGAACCCGGGCAATACTTGGTTTTGGGGAAATGTAAATAATCCGTGTTTCGGGCAAATCTTTCTTTATTTTCACGGTAAGTTGTTTTGCCTCTTTCAATATTTTTCGCGGCTTTTTGTTGTCGTTGATATCGTTGTCGCCTTCATAAATAAAGAGGATTTCAGGTTTTGATTTCAAAATCACCTCATCATAAAAATACAACATATCGCTGAATTGCGAACCTCCAAAGCCGTTGTTAATCACATTGTAATCAGGAAAATAGGATTGCACATCTTTCCACATCTTTATGCTCGAACTACCTGCAAAAACCACAAGCTTTTTATCGTTGCTGAAATTGTATTCCTTACTTGCCAGTTCGTTAATGTCTTTTTTAAGGCGGTTCGGGTCCTGCGCATTTGCAATTAAAATTCCAAATAAAAATGATGCAAATAAAACTATTTTAATACGAAATCTTTTCTTCATGATTTTTTCAATTTTGTTTTTAACTGATTTATTTTTTAAGCAATTATTATTTTATATTTCTGTACACCAAAGGCCTTACTAATAATTTTCAATATATATACTCCACTTCTTATATTAGCAATATCCAGCTTTTCGTAACTTGAACTTTCTTTCAATATCTTTAATATAACTGATGAGTCCAAGGAAATTAACTGAAGATCAAATGTACATGGTTTTTTACTTTTAACAATCAAATAATTTTTAGCAGGATTTGGGTAAACTTCAAAAAAATCATTACGGTTTTGAGTATTACTATTTATTTCAAAAACAGAAGTTATTTCCTTGTTAAAATTTAAACCCATTTTCAAGTTATTGTAGTAGCTATTTTCTTTTAACCTTAAGTCAAGTGGAGGTTTATAATTTCCATCCCAGCTAAGTAATTGCCATTTATCGGGGGAAGAAAGTGGATTAAAATCACCGGTATGTTCCAATAAACATTTAAAGAACTTAGTTACACCGTTTTCGTCGTAATAAAAAATAATATCATCTTTTTTGTAGGGGATAAATATGCCTTTTTTATCAGATGTACCATAGGTTGCAGACCAAAAAGTAAAGTTTCTGTAATCCACTGAATCGCTAAAACCGCTATTCTTAAAAGAAAGCAATGGTGCAATTTTGACTTCGTTGTTTATTCCTGTCACTTTTGCAATACCGCACGACCCTTTGTACAATTGTCGGCCAGGCGGATAAATAATATTTTGGCAAGTAATTTCGGTATTTGAATTACATATTCTTATGTAAGCGGGGTAAGTTGTATTCGAATTATATGGATCTCGGTAGGCGGGAGTGTAAACCGGTCCGTAAATGTTTCCATCTATAAGATATTTCGTAATTCCATCACCACTCCAAACATAACTAATACTTGTGCGTGTATATCCATAGTAGTTATTTTTGAATACAACTTTTTTATCTGCGGATGGAAAGGCTCTGCCAACTCCCGGATCTTTATACCGTATTTGATGGCAGTAAGACCCTGTAAGCATAATGTTATCCTGAACGGTTATACCACCTTCAACAAAAGAAAATTGATGCAATCCATCCTGATATAAATCCTGAAACGGTCTTCGATGAAAACAGGAAGCAACAAAAACTACATTGTTTTCAATTACGGAACCTTCTGTCAAATTATCAGTTTGTAATGCCTCGGTACCGGTAAAAACAAAAATATTGTTTTTTAATGTCAATTTTGTAAGATCCTGATTTGCGGCAGATGTGGAATAAGAAATATAAACTCCTTCACTTTCAGTCCATCCAATGAAGCAGTTTTGAATATCAATTTCAACTCGTTTTGGATTTGATGGATTATCAGTTTTAATGTTAAATCCGGCAAAACCTCCTTCGGTAGCTGCAACATAATCTACTTTGCAGGTTTTAAATCCCCAAATTCGTACAATATTTGATACTCCTGTATAAAATCGCATACCAGACCAACGTGGATTTCCCCATAAACCATATTTTTGATGATAATCACCTTGATCCATGTTTAATCCATCATTGTGCCCTAAGTAATTAGGATGACCGGTTTGAGCAATTGAATCATATTTTCCTGTTAAAAGCAGATGCTCAAAATTCATTAATTCCAAAGCTCGGTATTGGTCGTTTTTTTCACTGTAACCCCATTTTACCTGACCACCAAGATTCGTAATTACAGTAGGCTTTTCTTTTGTACTTTCACAATATGTGCCGTCAATAAAAATTCTTTCGTATTCGCCTCTCCAAATCAATATTTTTTTCCCCAAATCGAGCGAAACTTTTATTACATTGCTTCTTGCATAAATTGCCTTATTGTTGCTGTTATTTCCTCTAAAAAAGATGTAATCGCCTATATTTACAGTGGGCCAATAAGCTTCATCCTCTGCAGTTGCAATTCTGTTTGTTATTGTATCAGGTTGCCCATTGGTAATTAAGGAAAAAAACAGAAAGAAAAATAATAGAAAAAGTTTTTGTTTTGAATCCATATTTGTTACATATTTTTTAGAAAAAATAATCTCCCGTTATTCAATTTATTAATTCATTTTATAATTTCTCAAATTCACATCTGCTAATTTTGACAAGGTACTAACCGGTGAATTTAAATAAAACCAAGCCGTTGATGACCAGTCGTCAGAGCGGTAGAAGTTGGTCCAGCCCGAGATTAATTTGTCACTTTTCAGATCTGCCGGAGGTACTGAATCCATTAAGCCCTGGAATATTTGCCCATCCTGAATACTGACAGGAATTAACAAAACTCCATTATCGAGCATTTCAATCACTTTTTCTTTCTGATTGCCTCCCATTGTCTGAATGGTAACACTCAAATCATTTTTAAACATGATAGGATCG
>JBBQPP010000543.1:0-3317 GCA_038217255.1 Bacteroidales bacterium
AATACGAATATATTTACGTTTATTACTGCAATACAGTAATTTGCGAGTAAGTTGAAAAGTGCAGCTGATCTGTATACTGATATTATTATGCTGATTTATCGGATATTATATTTGAGTGAGCACTAAGGTTGAAGAAAAAATAAGAATAAGGTTTTTTGAATATGGGATTTAGCTTTTGGGAAAATCACTTTACATTCAGGGCAGATAACCGGATATTCATATTGTTTTTAAACCTTATTCCAGTTTTAAACCTTAGTAGAGAAATAAACAAATCACCACAATATCAACCTTATTACCTTATTTCCATAAATGTGTTTTTTTACAAATAAGGTTGAAGAACGGGGGCGGGATCATTTTCTTTTCTACTAAGGTTGAAGAAATTAAGAAGAATAAAGTTTTTTGAATATGGAATTTCCCCGATTGCTGGTGCGGATTCCGATAAACCGGAACAAGTTTTGCAATCTCCCGCCCTGGCGGGACAGGCAGTACCTCAGCCCTAAAGGCTGAAAATAAATAAATTAAAGTGAAATAACTTAGTGTAAAAACACAATGAGCCGAAAATACAAATTCCATAATCCTGAAGGAGGACTATTGAATTGAATGGTATCCGGCAACAACCCGTACCATTCATTATAACTGTAATTCATTATATTTGCTAAACTAAGTTAAGGGTTATAAATCATGGAAACTGCCGAAAAAAACAAACTGTTCAAACAAATTCTTTGGGATTATAACATCCCATTTGAAGAAATTGAAGACGTCATACATGGCAAAAAGAACCTCGCCGGACATTATACAAGAGAAATGTTGTTCCAAAAAATAATTGAATCTTACCCCTGGTTCACCATCCTTCAATTGTTTACCCCGAACGAAATACAAGTTTTATTGACCAACCAGACTATTAGCAAGCTAAGGTCTCCTGCATTACGTAAAAAATATGAATTCGTCCAAAAAAGATTACAACAAATTATACCAGTTACAGGATAACTTTTTATCATGGTGGCTTACTATCAACCTACCGTTTTATCTTACCGGAGGTACAGCGCTCGGACGTTTTTATCTTAACCATCGCTTTAGTGAAGATCTTGATTTCTTTTGCAATGCCGATACTCAATATCCATTTTACATTGCAGAATTGAAAAAGAAAATAGCAGATCGCTTTAATATCAACATACAACAATCACTTTTCGCTGATGATTATACTCGTTTTTTTATTGCTGAAGATGATTTATTTCTTAAAATTGAATTTATAAATGACGTGGAATATTATTCGGGCACCCCTTCGGTTTACAAATATGGATTAATTGATAACCCCGAAAACATTCTGGCAAATAAACTCACAGCAATCATTGGACGGGATGAACCAAAAGATATTTTCGACATCGTACATATTGCCCTTAACTATTCCTTTAATTGGAATGACATTTTTAAACACACTAAAGAAAAATCAGTTATAAACGAAATTGATGTTGAAGAACGATTATTCTCATTCCCCGTTGAATGGCTGGAGAATGTTAATTGGCTTTCATCTCAAATCGAAATAGAATTTTTCAAAAAAACACTGCAACAAATCGCTGATGACTTTCTACTCGGCAAACCAAATTCATTGGCTAAGTTTAAAACACCAATTAAGTTGGCCAAACCGTTTAACATTTAATTCGCTCAAAACCTTATTAAGCATATTAAAGAGCCCTGTTTAACAATCAAAGATTGAATGCAAAGCATTATCCCACAGGGTAAAAGGCTGAAAATAAATAAATTAAAGTGAAATAACTTAGCGTAAAAACACAATGAGCCGAAAATACAAATTCCATAATCCTGAAGGAGTTTATTTTGTCTCGTTTGCAGAACAGTTGCTTTGGGATAAATTAAAATGAAAATATAACCAATAATTCACTATATTTAGTCATTTAGTGGAAGGATCAACAAAAAAATCAACCCATGTTTTTCGATGACTACCAATTGCATAAGGATTCTAAAATAAGGAAATCACTTTTCTGGGAATATGATTTCGAAAAAATAGACTGGCAGCAAATGAGAAACCTCGTGGTGCAAAGGGTTATCGAACGTGGCCGAATCGACGATTTTTATGCAATCTTAAATTTATATGGAATAGAAGGCGTTAAACAGGCCATAAAACACCTTCCTTACCTGAACCCCAAAGACCTGTCTTTTGTTTGCAACATATTCGAACTCCAAAAAGAACAACTAAAATGCTACACGAACAAACCCTTGACAAACCAACATTGGAACTCCTGAAAAGGCTGATGCGCGATCCTGCTTTTCAAGAATTCATTTTGGCAGGCGGAACAGCCCTGGCATTGCAAATAGGACATCGAATGAGTGTCGATCTCGATTTGTTCACAAATAAGTCATTTAACCAAAATCAACTTACTGATCACCTTCGCGGCACTTATAATTTTGTGTTGGATTTTATTTCTTCCAACACCCTTAAAGGTGAAATCGACGGAGTACAAATCGATTGCATTGCGCACCAATATCCATGGATTGAAATACAAAATAAATATGCACCAATTCGACTTGCAGGAATTACCGACATTGCCGCAATGAAATTAAATGCCATTTCCGGAAACGGAACACGATTAAAAGATTTCATCGACATTGCCTTTTTGTCATCCCTGCTCACTTTGCAGCAAATGCTAAAGGCGTATGAACAAAAATACAACAGCAACCCCGTGATGCCCTTGAAAGCAATCGGCTATTTTAACGATATGAATTATAACGAGCCTATTTTGATGTGCGAAAAGAAACCCTTCGCATGGGAACCCATTGAAAAAAGAATACGGGAAATGCAAAAATTCCCGAATCGTACATTCAATGCGATGGAAGAATTTAAAATGTGATTATCAATTGTTTTTATGATTATTCGTTCTGAGTACCAATTCGTTTACCCCGACCCTAAAGGGAGCGAATTGCTCTTGCTCCCTTTAGGGCTGGGGTGTTCAGATAAAATCACTTTACTTTCCGGGCAGATAACCGGATATTCATATTGTTTTTAAACCTTATTTTCAGTTTTAAACCTTAGTAGAGAAATAAACAAATCACCACAATATCAACCGTATTACCTTATTTCCATAAATGTGTGTTTTTACAAATAAGGTTGAAGAACGGGGGCGGGATCATTTTTTTTTCTACTAAGGTTGAAGAAATTAAGAAGAATAAGGTTTTTTGAATATAAAATTTAGCTTTTGGGAAACCGTTCATTGATTTAAATTTAAAATGTATTATAAATTGTTTTTATGATTATTCGTTCTGAGTACCAATTCGTTTACCCCGACCCTAAAGGTGGGGTGTTG
>JBBQPP010000544.1:0-3316 GCA_038217255.1 Bacteroidales bacterium
GGATGAAAAAGTGGCGCATGATGAAAACAAAAATTCCCTTTGTCGAGGTCATTTTTCAGTTTGCCCAATTCGCTGCTGAATTTGTAACCCAGTATTTCAAGTACGTTTGACGATCCGCTTGTTGACGAAACCGCGTAGTTACCGTGTTTGGTTACTTTTACACCTGCTCCGGCAATTAAAAAACAGGCCATTGTTGAAATGTTGAAAGTGTTTTTGCCATCGCCGCCGGTGCCAACAATATCTATCGCATTATACTCCGAGAGATCCGTTGCAAGGCACATTTCCACCATTGCATCCCGAAAACCAGCCAACTCAACAGATGCAATCGGGCGCATTTTAAAAACAGTGAGAAAGGAGGCAAATTCGGGTTCGGAATGTAATCCTTTCCCGACTTCGACAAGGCTCTCTTTTGCCTGTTCCCTTGTGAGTATGTTCCCTTCGAAAAGGTATTCTAATGTTTTTTTCATTCTATTTTCCTTTTTTCAACCAGTTCTCAATTATCTTTTCGCCCAGCGGTGTCAGCACCGATTCGGGGTGGAACTGGACGCCTTCGACATCAAATTCCTTGTGTTTCATCGACATTATTGAACCTTCTTTGTCGTAACTGGTAACTTCAAAACAATCGGGAAGTCCTTCTTTTTGCACAATCCATGAGTGGTAGCGGCCAACTTCAAAAGTTTCGGGCAAACCCTCAAAAAGAACAGAATGATTGCTTGTAAGTTCAACGGGGGTTGCGATTCCGTGTAAAACGCGATTCATGTTGTGCAGTTTTCCGCCAAAAGCTTCACCAATAGCTTGGTGCCCAAGGCAAACGCCGAGGATGCTTTTTGTTGGACTGAATCTCTTTATAATGTCGAGCAACAAGCCAGATTCTTCCGGTAACCCAGGACCGGGAGAAAGCACTATTTTATCATATTTTTCAATTTCCTCCAACGTGATTTCATCATTGCGAAATACATCGACCTGCAAACCTGATATTTTTTTTATCGCATGCACCAGATTGTAGGTGAATGAATCGTAATTGTCTATTACTAAGATGGAGGAGTCTCCCCTAACCCCGCCGAAAGAGGGGGATTGGGCTACGGACTTTTTTGTTATGTTTTTTTCTTGTATCATTTTCCTATTTTTTACTTCAATTCTTTTTCTTTCTCCCTTCTCCTTTGGGGAAGGGTCGGGGATGGGGCTTTGGGGGTCGGGGGAGGCTTTCTTTAATTTATCCCTTTTGCCATTTCAATCGCCTTTTTCAGGGCTGCCAGTTTATTATTTACCTCCTGCAATTCACTCTCTTCCTGCGAATCAGCAACAATTCCAGCACCTGCCTGATAAAAAAGCCTGTTGTTTTTGCTCAGGAACGAACGGATCATAATCGCATGGTTTAATGTTCGGTCGAAACCCAGATAACCAATGCAACCACCGTAGTAACCCCGGTTTTGATTTTCGTATTTATCGATTAACTCCATCGCTTTGTATTTCGGAGCGCCCGATAAAGTTCCGGCAGGAAAAGTTTCGCCTAAAACTTTTATAAGGTTTGTATCATCTGTAATTTCGCCAGATACCTGCGAAACGAGATGAATTACATGTGAATAAAACTGTACTTCGCGGTACGTTTCAACAATAACATGGTCGGCATTTCGACTGAGGTCATTGCGGGCGAGGTCAACCAGCATCACATGTTCGGCATTTTCCTTTGGGTCTTTGCTTAGTTTTTCTGCCAGTTCGCGGTCTTGTTCATCGTTTCCGGTACGTTTAAAAGTTCCGGCGATTGGATGAATGTATGCTTTGTTTTTTTGGATGCGGATTTGTGCTTCGGGGCTGGAACCAAAAATGCGGTATGTTCCATAATCGAAATAAAACAGGTAAGGTGAAGGATTGATGGAACGTAAAGAGCGGTAAACATTAAAATCGTCGCCCTGAAATTCCTGAGCAAACTGCCGGCTTAAAACTATCTGAAAAACATCACCGCGATAGCAGTGTTCTTTTCCACGTGTTACCATTTGTTTGTAATCGTCATCCGTTATGTTTGAAGTCTCTTTTCCAAGTGGTTCAAATTTAGCTGTCGAAAAATTCAGGTTTACCAACAAATGGTGGACATAATCCATTTGGGAGGCTTCGCTGTCCAATAAATTCTCGACAATGTGAATGATATTTTTGTGGTGGTCGATGGCGATTACGTATTTATAGAAACAGTATTTCACCTCAGGAATCTGGTATTCCGCTTTTTTTTCAGCCGTAAATTTAATGTTCTCAAAATGTTGGATAGCATCGAAATTTACATAACCAAACAGACCGTTTGCAGGTAGTTCAATTTCGTTTGAATCGACATCGAAAGTTTGGAAAAAGCTTTCCAATTCATTGTCTAAACTTCGCTCTTTTGAAAGGGTAAATTTTTCAACTTCTTTGCCGGGAAGCTTTTTCTCCACTTCGCTATTGTTAACGGTGAAATCGGCAACCGGATTAAAGCAAATAAAAGAATAAGCATTTTCATTGCCATGATAATCCGAACTTTCGAGAAGGATTGAATTTGGATAAAGCGTTCGCAACCGAAGATAAACGCTAACTGGCGTAACCGTGTCGGCTAAAATCTTTCGCACTGCGGGTTTAAATTTTAATTTCATTTTTGTAAAGTTAAAGCCCCCCTGACCCCAAAGGGGGGTTCCAGGAAAACGTTATTATTAATTTATTTTCTTTCTTTCTTTCTTTCTCCCCTCTTTCGGAGGGGTCGGGGGAGGCTTGCTCCCTAAAAAAAACGGCTCACCGTGAATTCGATGAGCCGTTTCTTTTGCATTTAAGCAATGGCATACACTCTCTTCACGGTTGTAAAAAGTTACTTTGCCACCACCAATTTGTATTTTTCAAAACTTTCATTTTAATAATTCTATAATTTCAAGTTCTCTTTCAACAGCCCGTCTAACCATTTTGTTTTTCTCGTACTGAAAAAAGTCAACATCTTTTAAGTAATCTTCTATTGACTGAACAGATTCCAAAATATCAAACAAATATTTTCTGGTTTTGTCTGTCATAAATCAACAATTTACTTTTTTCCATTTCTTTTATGAAATATGGATTTGACAACGAGTTCACAGTTACCAAATCAATATTACGGGCAAATAGTTTTTCCAGTTTTTCAGCCAATAAAAAATAGTTTTCTGCATAATCTTCGATTTTTAGTTTTTCAAAGGAAACCAGAAAATCAATATCACTTTCAGACGAGAAATTGGTTGAATTTGCTGAGCCAAATACCCAAAGTTTATCAACACTCAATTTCTCACAAATTGTGTTTAATTCTTCAATCCTATTTTTTATCAGTTCATTCATA
>JBBQPP010000545.1:0-3315 GCA_038217255.1 Bacteroidales bacterium
AGTAAAAGAAAGTGATAATTTGGATGGACACTTCCGTTTGTATAACTCAGCCGATTTTGTTTTGGAGGTTAAGCCTTTCGAACAATCATATAATAATGTTCTCGATTATATGGTTGGGAAAGTACCGGGTGTTGATATCAATGGGGACGATGTCCGTATTCGGGGGGCAAGTGGCTTTGGTAATAGAACATTACCACTTTTTCTGATTGACGGTATACCACTTGCCAGCAACCAAACCATTAATTTTCCTTCTGAAGTTTCGGGAAATACGGATTATGATGATGAAAGAACTTCCTCTACCATGAACGGGCAATTAATTCAGGCTGTAAGGGCAATTCCGATAAGTGATGTCGAAAAAATTGAAGTGTTGAAATCACCTCATAATCTTGCAACTTTTGGCGTAAAAGGCGCAAATGGTGTTATTGCAATTTATACAAGAAGAGGAGAGCCAAACGCCGGAAATACATTAACTAAAAGCGTTATCGAAAACAAGATTGTTGGATATAGCAAATACAAACAGTTTTATTCGCCTAAATATACTCCCGGAGATTTATCAGAAAAACGGCCCGATTTGAAAACATTGTTGTATTGGAATCCCGATGTAATTACAAAAAGCGGAACTGCTGCCCTTCGGTTTTTTAGCTCCGACCTACCAGGGAAATACAAAGTTATTGTTGAAGGTATTGCAAACGATGGAAAAATTTGCTTGGGAAGTGCGGGATTCGAGATAAAATAGAATTGAGTTGGCAAAAAAAATTATGTAAGTGTTGCAAAGTTGTTACTAAATTCTAATTAAGGTGGTTGCCAAGAAAGCGTTTACTTGAAATATTGAATTGAAATTTATTTTTTGCCCCCGCCTGTTCAAATTCCTTTAGTACACTTTTTGATTTTATATAACTTAATTTATTTTTTTTTCTGCTGAAAAAACCTTTTGATTTTTTCGCAAGTTCATCATTTATGCTTTCAAGCGATTCGAAAATTTTTGTTCGAAGGTGCTGCACACAGCTTGTACATGGATGATTCAATAATTCAGTGGATCTTTGAAATGCACTTTTTAACGTTTCAATAGATTTGTTGAAGTCTTTTTCTTTTCGGTATTTTTCTGATTCTATTAAATTATCATTTATTGTTGCAAGTTGCACATTACATAGCATTTCTCGCAACGGACATCTAACCAGTTCAATATTTAGACTGTTGTCAGTTTTTTGTTCTGGGCTGGCTACATGAAATGAAAATAATTCTCTCAGCCTCTCTATCATGGCTTGATTTGCTTTAGTTTAAATTGTGAAATTATTCTGTTATTGTCCTTACAAAGGATTGCAACAAATATGTGATTGATAAACAGATACGATTCCCTATACCCTTGTTGGGCTCTAAAATATATAAAATAAATTAAAATACAATATAAAAAATGTTAACGGTCAATTTTTGGTTGTTTGATGTCCTGTTTATAAATGCATTTGAAAGTTATATTTCTGCATACGTGCTAATTGACTTATTTGTAAATAATTACTGTTTAAAATTACATTATTTAATCAATTGATTAAATAAAGTGTTTAATTAAATTGATTAAATCAAAAAGATAAATATATTTGCAAAAACAAATTACATTTTATGTATGACCTCAGAAGAAAATAGGATTCCAAACGATTTTACCACAGAAGAAAAGATTAAAAATGCAGCACGGACTGTTTTTCATAAAAAAGGTTTTGCCGCCGCCCGCACCCGCGATATTGCAGAGGAAGCCGGAATTAATCTGGCACTTTTAAATTACTATTTCCGTAGTAAAGAGAAGCTCTTTAACATTGTGATGCTCGAAGCATTTCAGTCGTTTTTTGCCTCCATTTCAATTGTTTTTGATAATGTTGACTCAACATTAGAAGAAAAAATTGCAAAATTTGCTGCTGATTATATTTATTTACTTTTTCAGGAACCTGAAATTCCCCTGTTTATCATGAGTGAAATAAGAAATAATCCGGAGGGGTTGTTGCAAAAGGTTGATTTAAAAAAAGCAGTGTTTGGTTCGATTTTTTTTGACCAGTATAATGAAGCCATTCGCTTAGAAAAAATAAAAGATCGGCATTTTCTTCACTTTATGATGAATTTTATGGGGTTAATTGCTTTCCCATTCATTGCAAAACCCCTTCTGAAAGAAATTACCGGGTTAAATGAAGTTCAATTCAATAATATTGTTGCTGAAAGAAAAGCACTGATTCCAGTATGGATGAATGCGATGATGACAGAATAAATTTTTAGTTGAAATCAATTTTAAACATTGAAATATGCTTAAATCAAAATTTATAATAAGAAAATTACCATTTCTACTGGTTCTGGCAATAAGCTTGCAGGTTTCAGCCCAATCTGCAACCGGCATTTCAATCGATAGTTGCTATGCTAAAGCGCGACGGAATTTCCCGATGGTTAAGCAATTCGGGTTGATTGATAAAACAAAAAACTATTCGCTCGACAACGTGTCGAAAGGATATTTACCACAGGTAAATATTGGCGGGCAGGCAACTTATCAAAGCGATGTAACACAGCCAACTTTAAACAGTAATTTGCCAGGTGCGACGCCTCTTTTCGAAACCATCAGTAAAGACCAATACAAAATTTATGGCGAGGTGGTTCAGCCAATTACCGACCTTTTCACATTGAGCAATCAAAAAGATTTGCTTGAAAAAAATGCTGAAGTTGAAACCCAAAAACTTGAAGTTGAGCTTTACAAACTCCGCGAACGCATCGATCAAGTGTTTTTTGGGATGTTGTTGTTTGACCAGCAAATTGCCCAAGTCGAGCTGATGAAAAACGATATCCAAACCGGGATTGATAGAACCAACGCAGCCATTGCAAATGGCACAAGTTTAAAAAGTAACCTCTATCTTTTGCAGGCCGAAATGCTAAAAGCCGACCAACGTACAACCGAACTGACCGCAGCCAGAAAGAGTTATGCCGATGTTTTGTCGCTTTTTATTGCCGAACCTGTAAACGAAAACACAGTAATAGAAAAACCTGCATTGCCAAAGTTTTCATCTGTTATTTCGCGGCCGGAACTTGAAATGTACGAAATCCAAAAACAGGTTTTTGACATACAGGGAAACATTGTAAACGCACGCAATCTGCCTCGTTTCAACTTGTTTGTACAAAGTGGAATGGGACGACCGGCATTGAATATGTTGAGCAACAACTTCGATTTTTATTACATGGGTGGACTGCGGCTCAACTGGACTTTGTCAAATTTCTATACTTCGCGTAAAGAGAAGGAGATTCTTGGCTTCAATCAAAGTTCTTTGGATGTGCAGAAAGAAACATTTCTGT
>JBBQPP010000546.1:0-3307 GCA_038217255.1 Bacteroidales bacterium
TTTTTAATATTATCTGGTGCACCGGCAAAACTTCCCCAGCCATTAGGTATCTTAATATATTCATCAATAAATGATTGAAATGCTGAGTTGGTGGGCGCCATTAATCCATGATGATAACGAATAGTAACATTGTTAGGTAAACCGTATGTTCCCAATGGAGGACTGGTTTTTTCTGAAGTAAAATCGAACGCCAATGTGGGGAAAGTTAAATCAAATAACGAATCAACCACCAATCCTTGATCCGCACCGGTTTGCAGAAATGTTTTTTCACGGTTATATTTGAATTCCGGAAATAGGTTGAGTACATTTAAGAAATCGGTATATTCATTTGGACCAGAACTGTTGGCAACAATTTGTGAAGCATTTTCAAGTGGCTCAACAACCCGATCGATAATATATACAAAACCGTTTTCGGCTGAAATTTCATCGCTAATTAATTTGGCACCTGCAAAATAAATATCACCAGGACTATCAAACGGCCTGTTGAAATAAAATTCATAATCACTTTTACTAAGCTTGTAAATATCAAAATACTCCTGATAAAAAACTGGTACATATTTTCGCGAATCGGTGATTACTTTTCTGTATTTGTTGGTTTGCAGTGTATCAACAATAATAAACTTCGAATCGTTACCACTCCCACTACTCGCAATTCCATATTTTCTATTGGGATCCAACAAAAGGGTTTCGCGTTTAAATCCTTTAGGCTTGTTATTTTCGATTGACAATGTATCAATCCAACCATGAACGTCAAGTGTACGCAACTGAATTTTACTCCAGGGATTTTGTACTATATGATATTTTACAATTTCAGTTAATATGGCAACAGGGATATCCTCAACCGAATTGTAGTTGGTATTTTGAGCAAAATACTTTGTAAAAGCCTCATCTGAAGGTGAAAAAACCGTATAACTACCCGAAACATCTAAAATTTTATCATAACCGGTCAGTTCAATACACTTTGCAAATGTTGAAAGCTCAGGTTGAGCTAATATTTGTGTATAAACTTTACCCGCCAACCAATCAGGTCTTTTGTATATGTCCGGTTCTTGCTTGCAACTGTATAAAAACAGCAAAGTTATAGCAAGTAATAGGAATGATTTTATTCTGGTCATATTAGTGAATTTATTATAAACAATCTTAAATTTAGTTCCGATTCAGGGGCCAAACATACAAAAAAAAATATACTCTTCCCTTTATGATTTCATTTTTAAATTTAAATAAAGTGAATTTGCGAAATATATAAAAAGTCTAAATAACAAACCCAAGAATGAACTACTTTAGCCCTAAAAATGAACTATCCAGAAACATTATCAATTTTCATTTTTGTATTCTATTCTGAATTTTAAAAAATAGAAATCATTTTTTTTATGGCAGTTTATAATGTAGAAATAAAAATAAAAATGTTAAAACCGTTTTTACTACTTTTGTTAAAAATATATAAAATGGAAGGGTTTAACAGGCGGTGTTTTGTATGTAATATTGAGGTTGAAAACAAAAATTCCGTATTGAATGAGGAAGTGAATTTGCCGGTTTGTAAAAATTGTAAAGGTACTCCGTCTGAAAAAGAAAAAGTACTTGAATTACTCGATAGTTTAGCCGATGGATTGGTATGCGGGTGTATTTAAACAGAAAAAACCGCAGCTTGCTGTGATCCTTTCTGTATAAAACTTTTGAAATATTTTTCAATTAAGCAAATGAGTGTAACCTTCATTCAACAAAAAAGGCAAATAACTGGCAATCAATCCTAAAGCCTGTTCATCATCTACTTTATTTGGCGTTAAAATTTCTTGCTTTTTTAATTCCTTCATGTTTATTACAGCCCTATTTATTTTTTGGGGAACGTTGCTCCAGGAACTTTTAACCATTTTTGCACCAAACCCTTTTGCCGATGCCAAATAACTAACTTCGAAATATTTGGAATAAACGACATACTCAGTACCATCCAAAGTTTTTCTTTTTAATACTGTTACCGGTGTTTCGTCGTTACTGTAACTTATTGACCAAATTGCCTTTACGTTCTTTCCGACATAAACATTCTCAACAGTTTTAATTTTGTAATCTTTAAACTCGCTGCGGAATCCTGTAGCTAAAGCAGTTCCTGAAACCAAAATCAAACAAATCAATACTGATGCTAACACATTTAAATTTTTCATGACGTTAATTTTTAGAGTGAATAAAACTTGTTTCTGTTGTAATTAATGACGGCAAAGATATCTATATGTTACATACTTTAATCTGCTACTAAACAGAAACTTATAGAACAATTAAGGTTGCCGATGTGAAAAGTTTTTCATCTGTTGCATTTACATCATTTTTGAAAGCGCAAACTAAACTTTTGTTAAAAACTGAAAATTTAAAAGTGGTTTTGCTTACAAGAAATATTTGCTTGAAAAAAAACTTTTTTTTATCAACTATGAGTTTCGTCGAAATTAAATGCAGAAATTATTAATTGGGGAGAAAACGTTCACAAAAAATGATAAATCAATAGGTGCTATTTTAAGGTTTTAAGGAATTCCCCGAGTCTGTCTAATCCTTCCTTAATGTTTTCAATCGAATTTGCATAAGAAAAACGTAAAAACCCTTCTCCATTTTCGCCAAAATCAATTCCTGGTGTTACACCGATATGCGCTTTTTCCAATATATCAAAAGCCAGTTTATAACTATCGGTTGAGATATGCTTCACATTTACAAAAACATAGAAGGCCCCGGTGGGCGGCACTTTTATTTCGAAACCCAATTTCACTAGCCTTTCAATCATGTATTTCCTTCGCTGGTTATAAATCTCTTTCATTTTGGCAACATCTTCATCAGCCGATTGTAAAGCTGCAATTCCGGCACGTTGCGCAGTTGAACCGGCACATATAAAAAGGTTTTGTTGCAATTTTTGCATTGGACGTATGCAATGTTTTGGCGCAATTACATAACCCAAACGCAGCCCTGTCATAGCAAATAGTTTTGAAAACCCGTTCAATACAAAAGCATTTTCCGAAAATTCAAGTATCGAATGTGCACGTCCTTCGTAAACCAAACCATGATATATTTCGTCGGAAATTATGGGAATATCAAACTTCACCAACTCCTTCATTACCTTAGCAGATAGCAGGTTGCCAGTGGGGTTCATTGGGCTGTTGATTATTATTGCTTTCGTTTTTTCTGTAATCCGCTTGCAAATTTCAGTCGGTTTATACTGAAAACCATCTTCCTCGAAAACAGGGATTTTTACAGGTTTGGCATTTAAAAACCTGATGAAATTCTGATAACACGCATAACCCGGGTCAGAAATAATTACCTCATCGCCAATATC
>JBBQPP010000547.1:0-3305 GCA_038217255.1 Bacteroidales bacterium
TGTAGCGGTTAGTTTAATTGGATTTCTGATTAGCTCTGCCCTTCACCTTTTGAAAATTAATTGGGCAAAACCAATTTCGCGCGTTGCGGAGCAGGTTGCAATTGCATTTGTTGCTTTAGCAGGTATTATTATTGTAATGGATATGGGGCGTCCCGACAGGTTTATGAATATTTTCCTTCACGGAAGATTTGCTTCGCCGATAATTTGGGATGTTACAGTAATCACAACCTATTTAACCATTTCAGTCTTGCTTTTTTATATACCATTAATTCCCGATTTAGCATTAATGCGTGACAGATTGGGAACCAAATTACCAAAATGGCAAATAAAGCTATATACAGTTCTGGCGCTGGGTTGGAAAGGGAATGCCGATCAATACAAAACAATATATCATGCGTTAAGGGTTTTAATGTTGTTGATTATTCCCGTTGGATTGTCGATCCACACTGTTACTTCATGGCTATTCGCGGCTACTTTGCGTTCGGGTTGGGATACAGCCATTTTGGGGCCTTATTTTGTAGCTGGCGCTTTTGTAGCCGGAACTGCTGCTGTTGTGTTGGTTATGTATGTTTATAGGTTAAGATTTGGTTTGAAAGAATATTTCGAAGATTACCATTTCGATCAAATGGGAAAGCTCCTGGTTTTTGTTTGCCTGGTTTATCTCTATTTCAATATCAATGAATATCTGGTTCCGGGTTATAAAATGAAGGCTGCTGACGGAATACATTTAAAAGAATTGTTTAAGGGGAATTTTTCGGCTATGTTTTGGCTTGCTCAGGGAGCAGGGTTAGTACTCCCAATTATTTTGCTTTTATTCAGTTTTTTCCGCAGGCCTCTTCCCATTGCAATAATTTCATTTGTTGTACTCATTTCTGCTTGGTTTAAACGGTATATTATTGTAATCCCAACACTTGAGCATCCATTTTTGCCGGTTCAAAACGTGCCTGAAAATTTTCATAACTATGCTCCAACCAGTATCGAAGTGATGATTACAATATTTTCTTTTGTTTCAGCATTAATAATTATCTCGGTTTTGGCTAAGCTTTTCCCTGTAATTACCATTTGGGAATATGCCGAAGAAAAAGGAATCGATAAAAAATACCTTTCAGAAAAACCCAAAAACTAATTTGCCATGAGAAAAAAGAAAAACTTGTTAATAATAGCAATCCTGCTTATGGCTGTGCAAGTTTCTGCACAGGAGTGGGAAGCACCGGCTGACCAAAAAGCTATTAAAAATCCGCTGGAATATAATCTTTCAAACGTTAAAAAAGGGAAAGACCTGTTTTATCAGAATTGCAAATCGTGTCATGGCGATCCGGGGAAAAATAATGTTTTACCGCTTGTTCCTCCACCTGTTGATATTGCATCAGATAAAATGCAAAAAAATACGGAGGGCGAAATATTTTATAAGATTTCAACCGGTCGTGCCGGAATGCCTCAATTTAAGGCAACCATTTCCGACGACGACAAATGGAGGATTGTCAATTTTATTATGAATTTCAATCCAAACAGGCAACCACTTTTGATTGATGCACCAAAAGCCAAAGCAAAAATACTGGCATCGGTTAATGAACAGGAAAAGAAAGTTGAAGTTTTTGCGGAATATGAAGTTAATGGAGCATTTACAATTTTGCCCAACACGCCAGTTTCGATAAGTTCAAAAAAATATTTTGGAAATATCGAAATTGGAAAAGTGAATACGGATAATAACGGCAGGGCAGAATTTATCATACCGGAATCGGTTATTGGCGATGAAGAAGGATTTGTAAATATAGTAGTAGCGCTCGATGAAAATTATGTTGCTGAAGCGGTTTCGCTGGACAAAGCAAAAGTTGGGCAAAACAAGCAGGTGCAAAAACTTATACAGCCCGGGATACTTTGGTCAACCAATGAAAATATACAAATATGGTTGCTCCTTTCATATATTGGAGCAGTTGGAGGGGCCTGGCTTGCCATTGGATATGTTATTGTTCAGCTTTTTAAAATTAAACGATTAAGCAAAAACTAATCAACAAAAAATTAAATGAATATTTTTTATCTGTTAATAGGAGTCAGTTTGTTTGCCGCACTTATTTTTTTGGGTGCATTTATCTGGGCAGTCAAAACCGGGCAGTTCGATGATAACAAAACTCCCTCAATCCGGATTTTATTTGATGATGATTCCGTTGCGGACGAGGAAACAGATAACAATAAAACTCAAACGAAATAAAGCGTAACTTATGGAAAATCAAAAATTCTTTTATGATAATAAAATTGTAAGGCTATTTGTCCTGGCAACCCTCGTTTGGGGAATTGTGGGGGTTATTGTCGGCCTGTTGATTGCGCTTCAACTGGCATTTCCAATCTTTAATTTTGGTCTTGAATACACTACTTTTGGTAGGATGCGGCCGCTCCACACAAACGCTATCATTTTTGCATTTGTTGGAAATGCCATTTTTGCAGGGGTGTACTATTCGCTGCAAAAACTGTTAAAAGCCAGGATGTTTAGCGATGTGCTAAGTGCAATAAACTTCTGGGGCTGGCAGCTCATCATTGTATTAGCTGCTTTGTCGTTTGTCTTTGGGATTTCAACATCAAAAGAATATGCAGAACTGGAATGGCCTATTGATATTTTAATTGCCGTTGTATGGGTTGTTTTTGGGTGGAATATGATTGGGACAATAGTCGTTAGAAGGGTGCAACATATTTATGCTGCCATTTGGTGGTATTTGGCCACTTTTTTGGGAATTGCTATTTTGCATGTTGTCAATTCATTCGCAATACCTGTTTCGCTTACAAAAAGTTATACTATTTACGCTGGGGCACAGGATGCTATAGTTCAGTGGTGGTACGGGCACAATGCAGTTGCCTTTTTCCTGACAACCCCGTTTCTTGGTTTAATGTACTATTATCTTCCCAAAGCTGCCAACCGCCCAATTTATTCCTATAAATTATCAATCATCCACTTTTGGTCATTGATTTTCCTGTACATGTGGGCAGGTCCGCATCATTTATTATATCAGGCTTTACCTGAATGGGCGCAAGCACTCGGCGTAACTTTCTCTATCATGTTGATTGCCCCTTCGTGGGGAGGAATGATAAACGGACTTTTAACTTTGCGTGGTGCCTGGGACCGGGTTCGCGATAGTGCAGCGCTGAAATTTATGGTGGTTGCTGTAACTGCTTATGGTATGTCAACTTTCGAAGGACCGATGATGTCATTAAAATCAGTAAATCAAATTACTCATTTTACCGACTGGACAATCGGTCACGTTCACATTGCAGCTATGGGATGGAACGGCGGGCTTGTTTTCGGTATGCTTTAT
>JBBQPP010000548.1:0-3302 GCA_038217255.1 Bacteroidales bacterium
GATAAGTATAGTTATTACCGATTTAAAGGGTAATATTGAATATGTAAATCCATATTTTTCAGAACTAAGCGGATATGATTATAAAGAACTTATAGGTAACAACCCAAATATTTTAAATTCAGGTGTTCAAAGCAAAGCAGCTTACAAACTGCTGTGGGATGCAATATTGGCAGGAAATCGATGGGAAGGCGAAATGTGCAATAAAAAGAAAAATGGAGAAATATTTTGGGAACATGCAATTATTTCTCCTATAAAAAACAAGGGCGGAGAAATAACACATTTTGTTGGCATTAAAGAAGATATTACAGAAAGGAAAAGAATGTTTGAAGAGCTAATTCTTGCAAAAGAAAAAGCCGAAGAAAGCGACCGATTAAAAACAGCATTTCTGACCAATATGAGCCACGAAATCAGAACACCCATGAACGGAATTATTGGATTTACAAACTTGCTTTTGGAGCCTGATTTAGATGACGACACCAAAGAAGAATATATCCAGTTTATTCATCAAAGTGGGCAACGAATGTTGAATACGGTAAACGATTTGGTTGAAATATCAAAAATTGAAGCCGGTATTGTGGAAGTTAAAATATCACCTTTAAAATTAAACGAAAGTGTAAACAACCTAATCAACTTTTTCAAGCCAATAGCTCAAAAAAAGGGCTTGGCGCTTATTGCCGGGAATAGACCATCTTTAGCTAATATCACCTTGTTTACAGATATGGGAAAGTTTGAATCTATACTTACAAATCTTATTAAAAATGCTGTTAAATATACTTTCACAGGTAATATAACTGTTGCTTACAGCATTGTTGATGGGTTTATTGAGTTTTGCATAAAAGACACCGGAATAGGAGTTCCCCAACATCGACAGCAAGCAATTTTTAATCGTTTTGAACAAGCAGACATTGAAGACAAAAATGTTTATGAGGGTTCTGGTCTTGGTCTTGCCATTGCCAAATCTTATGTTGAAATGTTAGGCGGCAAAATTTGGGTTGAAACAGTTGAAGAAGAAGGTTCACAATTCTATTTTACTGTTCCGTTTTCATCTGATGCACAAGAACCCTCGTTTGATGTTAAAATTGAAAATGCTTTAGAAGAAGTAAAACTTTTAGCAAATATTAATCTCCTGATTGTTGAGGATGAAGAAATTTCTGCTATTTATTTGGAATCAATTTTAAATGATGTTGTAAACAGTATTACTCAGGCTAGAACAGGGGAACAAGCCATTGAACAGTGTAAAACCAAAAACGGTTTTGACGTAATTTTAATGGATATTAAAATGCCCGGGATTGACGGATATGAAACAACAAGAAGAATAAGGGAATTTAATAAAGAAGTAATTATAATTGCTCAAACTGCCTATGCTTTGGCCGGCGACAAAGAAAAAGCAATTTCATCAGGTTGTAACGACTACATTTCGAAACCTATTAAGAAAAATGAAATTTTGGAAATATTTGAGAAAAACATAAATAGCTGCTAACAGTTTAGCGTTCCGAAGGTCGCACGACTTGATCAGCACTATCTTATAAACTGTGTAAGTTAAAAATACCGGGGGTAGTAAGCTCCGGTATTATTATAGTTTAATTTTACTTCTTCAACCCCGCAACCGCAAAATAGGCATCTTTTGGTTTGTGTTGTCTGTCGAAAAGCAGTGGGTAGTTGGTGCGGCCGCGCATCGGGAAATTATTTTTCCATGAATGGTCGTCGCTCGCTCCCCAAAAAGTTATCCTGTCAATTTTATCGCGGTGTTTCAGAAAGAGTTTGAAAAGTTCTTCATACCGTTTAGTCAGTTTATCATTAATTTCTTTTGGTAAACCATCCACATACGGATTTAAGGTTTTCTTATATTCAATGTTTGTTGAAATTTCTGCAGTCCGTCCCCAATCGTAAGGTAAAACGTCCACATCCAACTCAGTAAAACTCACAGGCAAACCTGTTGATGCAAAAGCCTCAATGCTGGCTTCAATCTTTGCAATATCCGGAGAATCTATATTGTAATGTCCCTGCATCCCGATACCATGGATTGGAACTCCCTTTTTCTTGTATTTATTTACCATATGAACAACAAAATCCCGACGTCTGGGGTCGTCCATGCCGTAATCGTTGTAAATCAGTTTGCAATCCGGATCTGCTTCGTGTGCCAGATAAAATGCCCGTTCCATAAATTCGGGCCCCATAATTTCGAGCCACTTGGTTTTTCTGTAACCATCTTCAGGGGTGATTGATTCGTTTACCACATCCCACGACTGTATTTTTCCTTTGTAACGACCAACAAGGGTTTGAATGTGGTTTTCCATACGTTTGGTCAAACCCGCTTTCGAGATTTGTTTACCATTCTCATCCATGAATATTTCTTTAGGAACCTGGCTGTGCCATACCAAAACATGGCCCTGGATATTCATGTTGTGTTTTTGGGCGAAATCCACAAGGCGATCACCTGCTTCAAATTTCCATTCGTTTTCCTTTGGATTTACTGGCTCCCATTTCAAAACATTTTCAGGGCTTATCACATTAAATTCCCTGGCAATCAAATTGAGGTATTCCGTGTCGTTTTCCATAAAAATACCGTCTCCAATTGCTGCTCCAACCAGAAAATCGCCTTTGAAAAAATCTTTCAAGCCTTTTTCGCCAACAAGTGATGCGATTGCATTTGATTTTAAAAGTGAAATTGTGGCGGCAGTTAAAGCCGTGTTGCGGATAAATTTTCTTCTGTTAATCATTTTATTAATTTATTGGTTTAGTTTCTTTTGAAGTCAATATTACCTTCTATTATTCTGTTTTATAATTACATTGTACTGATAACTGATATCCAATTCTCAATTCCAATTCGATTTGCGCTAAATTAAACGATAAATATCAGACTTGATCAAATCGAAAAGAAAAACCTGTTGAAAATTCGACTGAAACTCATGGTTCATTATCTTTTCCGGTAAATTAAAGTTTTTCACACCTCTCAGGCGGTCGATTGTAATTAAAAGCCAGTAGTAATTGAGTCGCTGTTTTTGGTACAAACGCAATTTTTCATCTTTTTTATGAATTGCGTGCCGGATGTCAAAAACCACATCGTTCGAAATACCCAGGTTATTAGACCGTTCCCACGCTGAAATTTGCATTACCGGATGATTGATAATCAGTATTTCATCCAAACCCTCCGGAAGCATCTGTCCGGCAACCGATTCTTTGAAAAAACTGTCGCTGTTTTTGTTTTTTACTACCTGCCGAACCAGGTTTGCGGTTTGAACGGCTATCCAGATTTGCTTTTCTTTTAGAATTATTTTGTCTTCTGAAAAAAGAAATTTCAC
>JBBQPP010000549.1:0-3297 GCA_038217255.1 Bacteroidales bacterium
ATCCCGCCACCATTGGCAACTCTTTTTATCTGAAAACCATAAGTTTGCTTGGGGTCACCGGTACCGGTAAATTTAAAATACCTGCAGTTCTGAATAGAAATACCAAAATAATGATCGGTATCGATGGAAACAACTCCTCCGAAATTGATTAGTACAATTGGTTTGTTAGCGTCTCCGCTGAAATTCTTGATCAGCAAATATTTGCGGTTTCCAGAAGCGAAGCGAAGCGTGTCACCAGGCCCAACATCCTTGTAAATTGCATCATTTCCATCAAGGTAAATAACTTCAGGACCAACTAGGAAACTGGTTTTTTGACCAACAGCTAGTTGAATAGTCATCATTACAATTCCCCAAAGCAGTATGGTCAGCTTTTTTATCATAGATTAATTTCCTCTTTTTGCCCGTTCCCAGTTGACCGTTTGTGAGCCTTTTAAATATCGTTTAAACCCAAGAAAAACAGATAGGTTCATGATGAAAAAATAATACGGAACAAACAACAATTTTATTTTTATCGATCTGTTTTCGAGGTACCAGCCAAGCAACGCGCATACATAAAACACCGCCTGAAGCCAGAATAAAATGCTGTAAAAACCGAAGTTTAAGATTCCTTCGTTTACCGCCAGAACTGTTCCGGCAGGAATCAGAAACAGCAAAGAAAGTGGCGCCAGTGTCCAACGTAATACGCGGTGAGAAATATACTGAAAAGAAAGTGTTCCATACTTAAAAATATTCAGCAACGAATTTAAGCGGACAACCGACTGGATACCACCTGCAGAAATCCGTATTTTCCGTTTCAGTTCCTCTTTTACATTCGAAGAAGCTGTTTCGATAGCATAAGCTTCGGGATCGTACTGAATAGTATATCCGTTTTGGGCAACCCGAAGTGAAATAATAAAATCGTCGAGCAACGTGTCTTTTTCAACTTCCTGAAACAATTCTGTACGAATGGCAAATAATTCGCCGGCTGCTCCAACAACCGAATACAGCTCGGCATCCCATTTTTTTAATGTTGATTCGTATTTCCAGTAAAGCCCCTCTCCGGCGCCGGCGGCAGCATCTTTCTCCTTTCCAAAAATGCGCTTTTCGCCCGAAACGCAACCCACTTTTGGGTCGCTAAATAAGTTGACAATCCGGCGGATAGATTCTTTACCCAGCATAGTATTGGCATCACAGAATACCACGATCGGTGATTTTACCAGTTTCATTCCACGGTTCATGGCGCCAATTTTTCCGTTTCGCTCCGGAACGTGATGCACCTCCACATCTTCGTAGTGCCGCAGCAAATCTGGAGTTCCGTCATTCGATCCATCTGTAACCCAAACCTTATGCAGTTTCTCTGCCGGATAATCCAGCTCACGCGAGTTTTTTATTTTTGCATCCACAAAGTCTTTTTCGTTATAAGCTGCAATAAACAAAGTCACTTCAGGTTCATAAGCAGGGTTGGGAACTTGTACTTTTCTTAACCCAAACATCCGGCGAATTCTGACGACGATAAAAAGCAAAATTCCGTATCCAATATATGCATAGAATACAATAAAAAGAAAGATCCAGAATAGAATTTCAATTGCTGTCATATCCTTTGTATTAGTAGTTTCTTGTCTTTTTTGTGCGAAGTTTTAAAAAGGACATATTGGATCGATGAATATATCGATCTGAAATCCCCAAATTTCAGGTATTCAATAAAATATCTCCAGTAGGTGATCAGCCGTCTCATCTTCGGTTCTTATAAGGTTATTCTTTCCCAGATTCCGGTTTGTGGGTTGTATTGTTTGATAACTCTCGCTGGGTTACCGACAGCTACTGAGTAACGTGGAATATTTTTGGTTACTACCGAACCTGCCGCAATCACCGAATGTTTCCCGATGGTAACCCCTGCAACTACCACCGAGTTTGCGCCAATCCAAACTTCGTCTTCCAATGTGATTTGTTTCTTTGTAACGGGCTGTTTGTGAGGCACTATATTGACATCTTCGTAGCCGTGATTAAGGCCTGAGAGCACAATATTCTGAGCAAGCATCACATCGTTCCCAATGGTTACGGGACCAATCAGCACGTTGCTCATGCCAATGCGTACCCGGTCACCAATCAGCACGTCGCCAACTCCATTATTAATGGTGGTGAAATCTTCGATGGTGGAATCATTACCTAACACAAAATTATTGAAAGGCATTACATCCATTCGGGTATATCTGCAAATCCGCGAATTTTTACCTTTTGTATGTTTGAACGGATTCATAAATACTTTCACCCAAAGTCTTGGCCGCGACTGGTTTTTCGGCATCATGGCCTTTAATACCAGTTTTTTTAGTTTGGGGTTTGCTTTAATTTTTTCAACTATGCTCATGGTTTAGTTTTTAAAGTCTTGATTTTTGAACGGTTTCAAGCGCTTTTGAAATTTCATTTACATTGTTTTCCCAGGTATGTTCGCGGGCAAATTCTTCCCGTTCCCGGCAAACTTTTTCATTGTCCTCCAGAAGTGCTTTTTCAATACATTCAGTGTATTCTTCTTTGTTCTCAGCCAGATAGGTAAATCCGGCAAAAACGCTCATTGCTTCTGTTTTGGTGGCAACAGTCGGTTTTCCCATTGCCAGGTATTCATCTATTTTGCGCGGATAATTACCAATTGTTACCGGACTCAGCACCTGCGGATTAATGGCTACATCAAACTGATTAAGGTAGGATGGGAGTTCGTTTCCATTTTTATTACCCAGAAAGTAAACGTTTTTAAGCTGATGAAGCTTGCTTGCCCTGAACTTGTCGTCTTCGGGGCCCACCAGTACCACGCTCCATTCCGGGTGGCTTTCGGCAATGTGTTCCAACACCTGAATGTCGAGCCGGAGCGACAACAATGCTCCGATGTAACCAATTATTGGTTTCTGAATATTCTTTATATCAGCGGGAACAATGGTGGCCAGGTTTGTGTCAAACAAACTCACGTCGCAGCCTTGCCCAACGTAAAATGAGTTGGGGTTGTGCTTTTTTGCCAAAGCTGCCAGGTAGGTTGAGTTGGCAACTACCAGATCGGCTTTTTTCATGTGCAGGGATTCCACGCGAACACCCTGTTTTTTCCAGTAGTCAACGGCAATCAGGTTGTCGCGGGTGTAGTAAATATAGATTTCAGGTTTCAGAAGCTCTTTCATGTAAAAACTCCTGAACATGTCGCTGTCGTTGAAAATGATGTAATTTTTAAAACCAAGCTTGCTGATGGCCCATAAAATCTGTTTCGCAAACCGTTTGTTGTTTATCCGGTTACGCCAGTCAAACAAACCTGTAGCACCAATCCAGTTGATGGATTCT
>JBBQPP010000550.1:0-3295 GCA_038217255.1 Bacteroidales bacterium
AGATGTAAACTTTATTAATAGTCATTTTTTAAAGTAGTTAGTTTTTATTTTCTCAAATTTTTTCTTGTCGTTAAAGATAAACATTACAAAACAATCATCATAAGTTAATTCATCTGCTACGGTCAAGTCCTCAAATATCGGAAGATTATTGTTTATGTTTCGTGAATGTGGAAAACGAAACGTCAATGCACTGCAATTGGTTGTTTTATCATTCATAAGAACTTTGAAATCGTCTGAAACTACTGTGTTTTCAACTTTGTCAAATGGAACTGGGTTAATATGTTTTGTAGTGCAACCATTGGGCAACCAAGTTGATTTTGTTGCAAACTTGTATTTCGGGAAATGTCGGTAAACCCTGTATTCCTTTTTTTCGTTCTCATGCCTTGCATGACTTCTCCATATTAAAATGTTTGCGTTTAAATGTTCAGAAAGTTTTAAAAATAAAGCATCATATGAAACCATGAACTTGTCATAAATGGTTTTTAATCCCTCACTGCTGATTCCGTAATCAAGAAGATTTTTTTCAAGTTCAAGTTCATTTATTAAAAGTTCTGATGCACCGATGTCGCATAACTTTTCAATTTCATCATGTTGCTTTCTGTCAAAAGAGTTTATTGGAGTATTGATTGCATTGAAAATAATTAAGTGTGTTAATTCATGTGCAATCGTGAAACGATTTCTTCGCCAATTTTTTTGTTTACTTATTTCTATTTCAAATCCGTTTGGTGCAATTTTTAAAAAGCTATCCTCCTTTTTGGTCACGCTGTTATAACTTACCTTTAAATTGAATTTTTTGCAAATTGGCTTTAATGGAATGGGTGCAGTAGTCAAATTTAGCGAAGCTAAAATTTGCCTGCATATCACCTTTACAGCAGATTTTTCATCTGGTGTATTGAAAAGGTGCTTTAACCTTTCGGTGGGTATTTCTATATCATTCAGCATGGAACAAGTCGTTAACAGCTTTAATAAATTCTTCCTTTGAAATTTCAGGGCTGTCGCTTCGTGCTGCAATACTCCGTATTTCATTCATATCACCAACCATTTTTTCTCGCAGAGAAATATACTTAGCAAGGTTAATTAATTTCCCTGTCGTTTTTTCTTCTGCTTCTTTGTTGAACTCATTGCAATGAACCTCAAAGGAATTCAATTTTCGTGTGAAGTGTGAGTAAGCCAAGTAATCAGGGTTTCCTGTCATGTTGCCAAACAAATCTTGTTGAGTTGCTTTAGTCATTATTTTCAAATCCTCTGCATCCAAATATTTTTTGTATGGGTCATGAATTAAATCTGCAACTTTCTTTAAAGCTTCTTTGTCCGAAGTTTTTTTGGAGACAATAAAATATAGAAGCAAGTAGTAAAACTGTTTCCAGTAATCATCCAATTCAATTTTATCTTTATCTCTTGTTCCAACTACAATTGTATCTCTTAACCACTCATCTATATTGGAATTATTTAGTCCTGCGGATATATGACGGATTTTAGCTTCAAGCCGAATTAACTTTTTAACTTCCTCCATTGGTTTTGGTTCAAATGGCATTGCTGGAAACACAACATCATTTAACTCATCTTTGCTGTCAATTACTTTTTGAGCAATTTCATAATTCTCCTCGTAAACATGCATTGATAGAGCATTGTAATACATACTGCCCATTTCAACTCCAACTTCTTTTGCGATTATTTCAGCAAGTAATGAAAATTCAAAAATATTATAGGGAAGTAAAATGAAAGCATTATTTGAACGCATCACAACAGTTGAAATTAATTTGTTGTCTCGTATGTGGTAGAAAACTCCAAAGGTGCATGGAATGTCTTTTGAATTTCTTATTGCATCTATTGGATGGTAAATTGAAACTGCTGCTCGTCTTGTTGAAGGGTCTTCTTTCAAGCGCTTAATCACTGCTTCAATTTGGTCAAGTCCGGGACTGGCATTAAACATTCTTGCTCCATAACTTGAACCGGGAACAGTGAAGTCATCATCTGAAAAGCCTGCGACTTTCAAGCCCCAATAAAATTCAATGTCTGCTAAACGATTGTTAGCAGCCATCATCCAAACAAATCTTGCCAAAGCTCCTGGCAGATTAAATCCTCTGCTGTTATTTGTAAGAAGTCGTTGTGTGGGATTAGTAAGAATAAGATTGTAGTTCAAAATTTCTTTGAACTTTTTATTGCTTCCAACTGAAAGTGTTTCGGCAGCTTTGATTTCTGAACCTGATGAAAGAATATCTTTCAAAGTAGATTTGTATGCATCGTTTGCATTTTCTACTTGGTTAGTTTCAATTTTTTTTGATTCCATTTTGCTATATGTTTATTGCTTTTAGAATTGTTTCGCAGCGTTTTTCAACACTGCCTGTTATTGTTTCGTATTGAATTTTATGTTTCTTCAAAAGTCCTACAATTATCTCGTCAATTTCTGATTGAAATTTTTCGTCTGATTCTCTTATTCCATCATCCAAAGGTTTAAACTCAATTGGCAAGTAAAAAACTTTGTCGTAGGAGATGCAATGTTGGGAAATAAATTTCTCGTAAATTTCGGTGTAATTTCCTTTTATAATTTCCTTTCCGAACAAACTTAAAGAGTAAGCCCAATGGTCAAATAATGTTCTGTCACAAATCTGAACATCAACTCCTTTTTGATTTTGTTCTTCAATAACAAGTTGTCCCAACAAAATTAGAGATTGCTTTAACAACGAGTTATTTCCTCTGCGAAAATATTCTTTGTCAATTACTGTTTCGCAAATCATCCTTGGAACCTCGGGCGTAACCGAAGCAATCTTTTTTCTTTTTGATATTTCTTCTTTCAGAAATTTTGCAAGTGTTGATTTGCCTGTTCCGTGTGCTCCTGTAAGTGCAATTTTCATACTTCTGTTTGTTTTAGTTTGTCTTGGTATCCCCAAACTTGTGCATGTTTTGGGTTGCCTTCATTAGAATATTTATCTACAAAGTAAACTTTGTTCTTGTTTGATTTAAAAATTTTCTCAACTGTCAATTTTATTTTTTCATAATCGGCAAACAAACCGCTTGGGGCATTGCCCCAAGCGGTTATGATATTTTCTGCGTTAGCAGAAAATTGGTTTATCAGATTTATATTTTCTTCATCATAGATGACTACTTTATTCTTTGCAAGATTTTCAGAGTATGTTTCAAAGTAGGGAATGAGATTTAAAATAATGATACTGCCAACATTCTTTAAAGCATCATAATTATTTTTGTTTTTGAAAATGTAATTCGTAACAGTAAAAATTGTTTTGTCTGAAATGTCCTTAGTTGCTCTGCTTGGATTTTTAAGAATTACAAGAAT
>JBBQPP010000551.1:0-3279 GCA_038217255.1 Bacteroidales bacterium
TTTATGTTTGTTGTAGGTCGTTCCACCACATAAAACCTGGTTTGTTTTTATATTGTCAACAAAGTTTTTGATATAATTTGAATCAACCGGAATCGAATCGGCATCAATAAAAAGCAAATTTTGGAATTTCGAATCAAAACCCATTTTATTGCGAATGGCCGAACGCCCAATATTTTTCTCCAATTCCACATATACAACATTTGGGATTTCAGCAATCTGCCGATTTTGCAATTTTATTTCATTTGCCGAAACGTCATCATAAACCCTGATTTCAAATTGGATTTGCAATTTTTCCGCCTGGGACGAAAGTTGTGCAACTAAATCGCCAACCTCGTAATTATATACCGGAATATTTATCGAAAGCATTTACAACTTTTTAAATCTGTGAATCTGTGGCAAAAATAAAGTTATCAGCATCAATTTTGTTAAAACTTTGTTTTCTGTAAATTATTTTAATTTTGACAAGCCAATTTTTAAAAACAATGAAGCAAACGATAGCAATTATACTACTTTTTATTACCGGACTTGCGTTTGGTGAAGGTTATAAAATAAATGTCAACATAAGTTCGGCACAAAACAGCAAGGTAAAACTTGCCTATTATTACCTCGACAATATATTTGTGAAAGACTCTATCCAGTTTGACAGCAAAGGTTCGGGCATTTTTCAGGCTGATACTTTGTTGCCACAAGGGCTTTACAAAATTTATTTGGACGAAAACAATCATTTCGATTTTTTGCTTGGTGCCGACCAAACGTTTTCAATGACAAAAGAAACTTTTACTTCGCCTGAATTAAAAATTACCGGGGCAACCGAAACCGATGAATTCGCGAAATACACCGTTTTCCTGAGAGAAATGCAACGAAAGGGTGCCGATTTATCGAAAAAACTGGAAACTGCAACACCTGAAGAAAAGCCAAATTTGCAAGCCGAATTTACAAAGTTGACTCCCGAACTGCAAGCCTACTGGTTTAATATAAAGGAAAAATACCCGGATACATTTTTGTCAGCCTTTCTGCTTGCGAACTATGTTCCCGTACCCGAAACAAGCTCATTTCCCATTGAAATCCAACAAAATGATTCATTGCTTTTATTGACCCGTTTTAATTATCAGAAAGCACATTTTTGGGATTATTTTGATTACACCGACGAACGTTTTTTATATACACCGCTCTTCAAACCAAAACTTGAAACCTGGTTTACAAAAGTGCTTTACCAAAATTACGATTCGGTTAAACCGGCTGTTTACCAGTTTATTGAGGACGTGCGGCCCAACAAAAGAATATTTCAATTTGCAGTTTCATGGTTTCTGAACTCAAGCATCAACAGCAATATTATGGGAATGGACGCACTTTTTGTTGATTTGGCACGGTCGTACTATTTAAACGGACAAGCATACTGGACAAATGAAGAATCGCTTAAAAAAATCAGGGAAAATGTGATCTTTTTTGAACATAACCTGATTGGAAAAACTGCACCAGATCTTACACTCGAAAACATTGACGGGGAATTTGTAAACCTTCATAAAATAAAATCGAAAATTACAATTCTGCTGATTTACGAACCCAATTGTTCGCATTGCAAGGTGTTTGTACCGCAATTCCATGATGAAGTTTATCAGAAATATAAAAATAAAGGGCTCGCTGTATATGCCATTTATTCAATGGACAACAAAGACGAATGGAACGATTTTTTGATTAAAGACAATTTGTTTGATTGGGTAAATGTGTGGGATGAAAAGCATATTTCGCAATTCAAAATTTTATACGATGCACGAAAAACCCCGGTAGTTTATGTTTTAGACGAAAACAAAAAAATAATCGCCAAAGGAATGAACGTTAAACAGATTGGAGAAATGATGAATTTTCTATTGAATTGATTTTCTTTTTTTGCCAGTTTGGTCCGCAAGCCTTGTTGCTGCTTCAATTGCCAGATCAAATGTATTATAGATATTTTCCTTACCTACCAAATTATGGATTCCAGACTTTTTCAAATCTTCACACACTGTATCGTTTACACCTGAAAGAACTATTGCTGTTCCCATATCCTTTAATATTTGCAAAGCTCCCTTAAAGTTATGTAATCCGGTGGCATCGACAAACGGAACATGTCGCATACGAATAATGATAATTTTACTCTCGTACCCCATGGACTTTAATACCTCGCAATATTCTTTTGCCGAAGCAAAAAACAGCGGGCCACTGATTTCGTAAATACCTACTCCTTTAGGCAATTTTGAATAATCCTCTATTACATCTGAATCGATTGTGGCTGGAATTCCTTTTCCCATGTCAGCCATCCGTTTCATGAAAAGTACAGCCGAAAGCACAATTCCTACTTCAATAGCAACCGTTAAATCAACAAGAACTGTTAAAAAGAAAGTCGTTAATAAAACCAATATATCGAATACGGAACCTTTCAAAATAGATTTGAATGTTCTCCACTCACTCATATTATATGCCACTGTAATCAAAATTCCAGCCAGTACCGGCATGGGTATCAACTTAACCCACCGTCCGAAAAATAACATTATCAGCAACAAAGTAATAGCATGAACTATTCCGGCCATAGGTGTACGTCCGCCGTTTTTCACGTTAGTTGCAGTTCGCGCGATAGCTCCCGTGGCGGGTAACCCTCCAAAAAATGGAGTAATTACATTTGCAATTCCCTGTCCGATTAACTCGGTATTTGAACGGTGGTTTCCCCCAATCATACCATCAGAAACCACTGCTGATAGCAGCGACTCGATAGCGCCAAGCAAAGCAATTGTAAGAGCCGGTTGAAAATAATAACCCAATTGATCAAAGTTGATTTTGGGAAATGTAATATGGAATGTGTTTGGAATATCGCCAAAGAAAGTTTCGATGGTACTAACAGGAAGATTAAAAACCTGAACTGTAGCCGTCCCTATAATTATAGCAATGATAGACCCCGGTATTTTTTTTATGATATGTTTGGTATAAATTACCAATAACATTGTTGCAACGGTTATAACAACTGCATAAAGATTAACCGAGGAAAGATTTTCAAAATAGATACCCCATTTAGCAATAAATCCTGCCGGTACTTTTGCAATATCCATACCCAGTGCGTCTTTTATCTGGGTCGAAAAAATAACAACCGCAATTCCACTGGTAAAACCAACGATAAGCGGATGCGGAAAATATTTCAGCAGTGTACCCAATCTAAGCAGACCGAAAATAATCAGTAAAAACCCGGCAAGTATCGTAGATATTAGCAATCCATCGAATCCATATTGCGAAATAATGCTGAATATGATT
>JBBQPP010000552.1:0-3276 GCA_038217255.1 Bacteroidales bacterium
TCGAGGAATTTAACTTTTACAGGCAAACAGTACAAATTGGCTTTAAATTCATCGGGCAAATTTGCCATATCTTTTAAACGCATCGAATCTTTTTCGGTGGTAACAATTATCTTTTTGTCCGATTGCAGCGCATCAAATTTCTGCATAATCGAAACAATTTCCGCATCAGTAAAATAGTGATGATCGGAAAACGAGCGGATTTCGATTTTCTTTGCAAATTGTTTCAGGTGGGCATAAATTAGTTTTGGCGATGCGATTCCGGTTACCACCAACATGGCATAAGATTTTTCGGTATAAAATGAACTGCCCAGTTTTGGAGCCGAAAAAACAGGCTCAATATTTCCGTGTTCGAGCGTAGTAAAAAACAGGCTTTGATAAGGCTTTAACCGCACATCTTTTTGCAAAATACGACGCATGATTGGCGTAACTTCGTTGGGGCATTTGGTATAAACAATCACATTTGCGCGCCGCATTTGAGCCATTCCTTCGCGCAACCGGCCCACAGGCAACAAAGTATCTTCTTTCATTTGCCGGTTGTAATCGATAAGCAACATGTTTATTCCCGCCGTTATTTTCCGGTGCTGAAATGCATCGTCGAGGATTACCACATCGGGGGTTGTTTTGTTTTCCGAATCGAGCAATTTTTCAACTCCTTGCACCCTTTTTTCGCCAACAGAAACCGTGATACTGGGATACCTGTTCTTTATTTGTAGCGGCTCGTCGCCAACTTCGGCAACTATTGAGCTTGTTTCCACAATCCTGAATCCTTTTGTTTTGCGTTTGTAGCCGCGGCTCAAAGTTGCCACTTCGTATTTATCGTGCAGCAAATTTACAAGATACTCCACCTGTGGAGTTTTCCCTGTCCCGCCAACAGTAATATTCCCGACTGAAATTACAGGCACATCAAATTCAGTAGATCTAAAAATGCCCAAATCGTACATTTGGTTGCGCAGGTAAACCACGAAACCATAAATCCAGGAAAGCGGGTAAAGAAAAAGGTTCTTCATAACGTGTCAGAAATTTGTCGGTCTAAGATAAGAAAATGTGGTTTATAAACAGTAATGGATCACTTAATGAGTAATGAGGGCTTCACTTTAAAACGAGTGAGGGCTTCACTTGGAGTGAAACCCTCGCTTGCTTTTCAGATATTAACTTTAGAAAAGATATCAAAAATTAGTTTATAAAAATATCATACGGCATACGGGCATAAACGCCATTCAAGCCCGGCATTTTTTTGAAATATTCGTAGTAGCGGTATTTTTCGCCAAGCTCATTTTTCATAAATTTTGCACGGATATTATCGGTGCCCATTTTAAAGAATTCTTCAAATGGGTCGGGCAAAGCAGGCAGTGCAACAGTGCGGTATTCATCCAATCCTACAATTTCGGCGGCCAATTTTATGGCATCGTTCAATCCGCCAAAATCGTCAATCAAACCTATTTCCTTTGCATTTTCGCCACTCCACACACGGCCTTGTCCAATTTCATCAACTTGCTCTTTAGTCATTTTGCGCCCTTCGGCAACATGCGACACAAAAGTGTCGTAACCCTCTTCAATATTGGCCTGCATCATTTTTTGTTCGTAATCTGTCATTGGGCGTGTCAATGTCAGCAAGTCCGAATTTTTATTGGTTTTTACCACATCGGTTGATATCCCAAGTTTGTCGTTCAACAACTCCCCTATATTTGGGATTATTCCAAAAATACCGATAGATCCGGTAATAGTATTTGGGCTGGCCAAAATTTTATCAGCAGGGCACGACAAATAGTAACCTCCCGAAGCAGCCACATCGCCAAACGAAACAATAAGTGTTTTTTCTTCGGAAGCAAGTTTTACCTCGCGCCAAATGGTTTCCGAATCAAAAACTGTTCCCCCGGGAGAATTAACACGCAAAACAATTGCTTTATATGAGCTGTCCTGACGCACTTTCCTGATTTCCTTCCCCAACTCTTCGCCGTCAATAGATTCGCCGCCCATAGACATTCCGATATCGCCGCTTGCATAAATTACAGCAATTTTATTGCGGCTGAATTTTTTACCTTTTGCCGGAACATCGGCATAATCCGAAGCACTGATAACAGGAACTCCCTTTGTTCCTTCAATTCCGGTTATTTCGCGCAGGTCGTCCAAAACTTCATCTTTATATTTTGCAGCGTCAACCAATCCCGATTCAACAGCTTTTTGACCTTTGTTGAATGTTTGCACTTCATCGGCTAAAATATTCAACTGCTCCACCGAAATATTCCTTTTCTCAGAAATCCCTTTCAACATGTGATTCCACAAACTTCCCATGTAAGTGAGTTGTTGTTCGCGGTTTTCTTCGCTCATTTTGTCGAGCATAAAAGGTTCAACGGCAGCTTTAAATTTCCCATGCCGCACAATTTGCATTTCGACCCCAATTTTGCCAAGTGCTTTTTTATAAAACATCATTTCGCCACCAAGTCCACGGAAATCAACCGAAACTTCGGGGTGGATAACAATTTTGTCAGCAACTGTAGCCAAGTAATATGCCTTTTGGTCCATCATATATTGGTCGGCATGAGCGTAAATCGGTTTGTCACATTTGCTTTTAAAGTCGATTAAGGCATTCCTGATTTCTTCCACCGAAGCCATTCCACCGTTTACCATCGAAAGTTTCAGGTAAATCCCTTTTATCCGATCATCCGTTTCTGCTTTTTCAAGCGAAGTAAAGATATCATCGAGACCAAGCGTTTTTATCTTCGAAAACCCAGGTATATCAAGGTCTTCAAACGGATCGTTTGGTGCGCGGTCAACAATTTGACGACCCATATCAAGCACAAGCATCGAATTATTTTCAACCGAAACCTGTTTCTCCGTGGATGCAATTATTGCCCCAACGACCATTATAAACAGGATTATCCCGATTATAGAAACTGCAAAAACCCCAACGATTGTTGCGAAAACATATTTAAAAAACTCTTTCATATTGATTGTTGTATTTATATTTCACTAAATTTATTTTTCTAAGCAATGGGGAACAACATTTTTTAAAAATTACAAATATACGATTCCATGCATAAGGTTTTTCTGGGAATAGGCGGAAATATCGGAAATAAACCCGATAATTTCAATAAAGTTTACATATTCATTAAAAACGAGTTAGGGGAAATTGACAAAAGATCATCGGTTTATGAAACCCCGCCCTGGGGATTTTCAGCCGATGACAATTTCTGGAACCAGGTTTTGCTTGTTGAAACAGAACTTTCGCCAACTGAACTTTTGCAAAAAATAGGCGAAATTGAAAACCACTTTGGC
>JBBQPP010000553.1:0-3270 GCA_038217255.1 Bacteroidales bacterium
AAGCAATTGAAGTCCATTTTGCGACCCCCAGGTTCTCAGCGAATTTCCCCCTGCATCGTGAAGCGCTGAAATATTATTGCCACCACCGGCTCCCTTGAGCATGAAAAGTTCGCCATTTACGTAAAAGTTATATTTTCCGTCCACGGTTTTGATTTCCACTTTTGAAGGAATTTGCATCGGATCGTTGTTTATTTTCGCTGAAGTACAAGCAGTTAAAACCAGCACAATCGAGATAAGTACCGGAAGGTTTCTTAAGAATTGATTCATTTTAGTTATTGATTTTTGGTTTGTTCAAACTTACTAAAAAATCAAATTATTTCTTCCAAAGCACTTTTGATTGTTGGATACTGAAACTCAAAACCGGCATTCAGCAAATTCCGCGGTTCAACTTCGGCGCCTTCTATCAACAAATTTGCGGCTTCGCCCAAAACTGCTTTTAATACAAATTCAGGAATAGCAAAAATGGCTGGTCGGTGTAGCGCTTTTGCAAGCATTTTTGTAAAATCTTTGTTCGAAATATTTTCGGGAGCGACCAAATTAAAAATTTCATTTTTGTTTAAATCTTCGATACACCATACAAAAGCGCGTGCCAAATCGGTTAAATGAACAAATGGAAAAGCTTGTTGCCCGTTTCCGAGGGTTGCGCCCAGACCAAGTTTGAATGGCAACAATAAATTGGTTATAGTTTTTGCTTCTTTTCCCAAAACCAAACCAATTCGGAAAATATTCAGTTGCACATTTGAAGATAAACCACCACTGGCTGCTTCCCATTGTTTAACAACGTTTCCGACAAAACCGTCATCAAAATTTTGGCTTGTTTCGTTGTGAGAGAAACCAGCTTTATAAATACCAATTGCAGAGGCTGATATAAACTTTTTTGGTTGTTCTTTAGAGGGAAGATTGTTGACCGCCTGAACTAAATTTTGCGTTGTTTTTACCCGGCTTTCTAAAATTATGGCTTTATTTTTTCCAGTCCAACGCTGCAAAATTGGAGCACCTGCAAGGTTTATAATCGCATCACAATTCCTGATTTCTGCTTGCAAATCTTTAATTGAGCTATATAAAAGCTTTCGTTCAATACCTGAAACTTCGTGCCCTTTTTCTATTAATAAATTGGAAATGTTAGTTCCCAAATAACCCGATGCACCTGTGATTTTTATTTTCAATGTTTTTCGTTTTAATTGTTTGATTTTCAGAACAAAAATACAAAAGGAATCTATCAATTCAATAATTATAGTATTCAATTATAACCGTAACAAAAAATTAAGAGGTTTAGTTGATCCAATGCTGCGTGTAAAACATTGCTTTTGTTACTTTTGCAAGCTGAAATGAGTAAACATATTCACATAATTGCACGTTTTCATCGGTGGCGGCTGCGGAATATGAGCGAGCGCGGATTTATTACCGCACTCAGCGTCATTGTTGGTGTTTTGTCAGGAATGGCGGCTGTAGTAATCAAAAATTCCGTTCGGTTTACACAACATTTTGTGCATACTATGGTTTCAACTGAAATGCACAATTATATTTATTTTGCATTTCCTTTGGTGGGGATAGTTTTAACTGTTTTGGTAGTGAAATATGTTATCAGAAGAGAAGTACGGCACGGTATTCCGAATGTTTTATACAGTATTTCAAAACGGAAGGGATTGATCAGCAACCACAATCTTTTTTCGTCAGTGGTGGCCAGTTCGCTCACGGTTGGTTTTGGTGGATCGGTGGGGTTGGAAGGACCGACAGTGGCCACCGGAACAGCTTGGGGATCATGGCTGGCGAAGTTTTTTAGGCTCAGCTACAAAAACACAATACTTATATTGGCTTGCGCGTGCGTTGGGGCAATGGCGGCAATTTTTAAAGCTCCAATCGCAGCCATAGTTTTTGCGGTTGAAGTGATAATGATCGACCTTACAGTTTTTTCACTTGTGCCACTTTTATTGGCTTCGGCAACTGCAGTTGTCACTTCCTATTTTTTCCTTGGTCAGAATGTTTTATATCCTTTTGAAGTGAAACAGGCATTTGAATTGGCGGATCTTCCATACTATATTGTTCTTGGGATTGTGGCCGGTTTCGTTTCGGTATATTTTACTAAAATGTACATGTTTATCGGCAGCTGGTTTGATAAAATGAAAAAACCGGTTTCAAGGATTATCATTGGCGGTACTGGTTTGGGCGCTCTTATTTTTTTATTCCCGTCACTTTATGGCGAAGGATATGAATCAATAAATGAATGTTTGGCAGGCAATTTAGAATACCTTTTCAACAATAGTTTTTTTTATGGTTTTCGAGAGGAAATGTGGGCAGCTTTGGTATTAATTGCCGCCGTAATTTTGTTGAAAATCGTTGCCACGTCGTTTACTTTTGGCGCTGGTGGGGTTGGTGGGATTTTCGCCCCAACACTTTTTATGGGCGTAAATACGGGGATGCTTTTTGCGCAGGTTATGAATTTAATTGGAATCAGGCAATTGAATACAAATAATTTTGCCCTTATCGGAATGGCAGGACTGATTGCCGGTGTTTTGCATGCACCGCTAACAGGGATCTTTTTAATTGCGGATATTTCCGGTGGCTATAAACTTTTTGTACCGCTGATGGTAACCTCAACTGTCGCCTATATTATTGTTCGGGCATTTACGCCAAACTCTGTATATCATTATCAGTTGGCACGACGAAAAGAATTGCTTACACATGATAAAGATGCCAATGTTTTACAAATGTTAGACGCAAAAAAACTGATTGAAACAGATTTTGAAGTACTTTCGCCGGATGCAACTTTACGCGATTTAACGATTGCAATTTCGCACAACCACCGAAATCTTTTCCCTGTGGTTGATAAAAATGGGATAATGGTTGGAATGTTAAAAATGGATGACGTACGAGATATAATTTTTAATTATGAATTGTATGACACTGTAAAAATCAGTGAATTAATGTACATGCCCACCGACCACATCGACCCAAATGACGATATGGAAACTGTTGCACATAAATTCGAATCATCGGGCAGGTACAATCTGGCTGTAATCGAAAATGGAAAATATATAGGATTTATTTCCCGCGCGCGGGTTTTTACTACTTACAGAAAACAAATAATTGATGTTTCGCACGTTTAAAATAATTTGGCGCCGCAATTCAAAAAACTGGATAAACAAAGCAGTTGCCTGGAGGATAGCCAAAATTCCTGAGAAAAATTTTATTTATCTGTTGAGTTTGTTTATCGGACTATTAACCGGTTTGGCGGCGCTTACCTTGAAAAACCTAATTCATTTTGTTGAA
>JBBQPP010000554.1:0-3269 GCA_038217255.1 Bacteroidales bacterium
ATTGCCGAAATTGCCGGAATTCAAGCTGCCAAAGAAACTTCGCGGTTAATTCCATTGTGTCATACTTTGATGCTCACAAAAGTTGAGGTAAAAACCACAGTAAAAGAAAATGGGGTTTTTGTGGAAAGTATGGTAAAATGCAAAGGTCAAACCGGTGTGGAAATGGAAGCATTGACAGCCGTTAACATTGCATTATTAACTATTTATGACATGTGCAAAGCAGTTGATAAACAAATGATAATGAGTGATATAAAATTGGATTTTAAGGAGAAAATATGATGAATAACACCTGTATTGTAAAATCACTGAATATTTCAGAAAAGAAGGGAACAATTAAAACGCCCTGCAAACAAATTAACCTCACGCCATTGGGTATTGAAGGTGATGTTCACGCCGGAAAATGGCACCGCCAGGTAAGTTTACTTGCAGAGGAAAGCATACTGAGTTTTGAAAGTGAACTTGGACGAAAAATAGGGTTTGGTGAATTTGCTGAAAATATAACCACACAAGGTTTTGCGGTACATAAAACAAAGCCATTCGACCGTTTTATTACTTCCGAAATTGAGTTGGAAGTAACCCAGATTGGCAAAAAATGCCACGGCACCAACTGTGAAATATTTCAGCAAACGGGGAATTGTGTGATGCCAAAAGAGGGGATTTTTTGCAGGGTAATAAAAACCGGTATTTTAAGGAAAAATGATGAACTCACATACATTCCAAAAGTTTTCAGGATAAAAGTAATTACTTTGAGTGACCGAGCCTTCGAAGGGATTTACCAGGACAAAAGCGGACAATTAATCGAGAAATTAACAAAGGACTGGTTTCAAAACCAAAATTATTTATGCGAAACCAACCGTGTAATAATACCCGATGAAAAAGAACTTTTGGAAAAAGAATTAAACCTTGCAGTAAAAGAAAATTTCGATATTATTTACACAACGGGCAGCACCGGAATTGGTCCGCGTGATATTGCACCTGATATTATAAATCGGTTCATGGATTTGGAAATTCCGGGAATAATGGACCTCATAAGAATGAAATATGGGATGGAAAAACCAAACGCTTTACTCAGTCGATCAGTTGCAGGAGTTAAAAACAAAACGCTCATTTTTTCGGTTCCTGGAAGCACAAAAGCCGTAAATGAATACCTCACTGAAATTCATAAAATACTGATGCACTCATTTTTAATGTTGTATGGGATTGATAGTCATTAGTATTGTTAACCTAACAATTCGGGATTTTATGAATATTAAGAAATATAAATAAAGGGTTATTTGTTTCTTAAAAGAAAGAACAGGACATTTTATTTTGAAAAGTAAATTATGATTGTTTATTGCTTTTTTCAAGCGCTTTTCCAATCAATTCATCAGCCGATATAAAACCATAATTCCTGAAAAGTTCATTTCCTTGCTTATCAAGGAGAATTTGCATTGGAACAGCCGAAATACCATAATATTTCATCAAAGGTAAATTTTCCTGTTTCATGATATGCAGAAAAACCACGTTTGTAAATATTTTTTCGTTGCTGCGGATTTCGTCAAGAACGGGCTCCATTTTTTTGCATAGAACACATCCGGTCGATCCAAATTCGAGCAATGTAACTTCATAAAATTGACCGTTTTTTGTATAATTATACAGCGAATCAACCATAGTTTTTCCAACAATCTCAATATCAGGGGTTATTTCAAGTTTCATCAACCTGGAAATATACCGGTTCATGCTGTCTTTTTTTACAAAACCTACAACCATCAAAACAGCCATTCCACCAAAAACAATCCATAAAATGATTTTCCTTGTCATGATTTTTAGTTTTTTCAACTGTAAAAATACATTGAATAATCAGTTTGGAAATTCCATCTCCACAAATTCACCAAATTTAAATAATTTCCAACTAACTCTTTTTCCTAATTGTTAAAACGACAAATAGCAGACATTTGATTCAAAAAGGAACAGATAATTCTTGAAATTATGTTGTAAAACTATGAATTTGGATGATTTCAAGAGTTAAAACTATCCGGCACTTTTTTAATATTCAATTCACGAATGATTTATTACTTTCGCGGCTGAAATATTAAAAAATGAAAAAAATAGCATTTATCCTTTTCCTTTTTACTTCAATTGTAGTGAAATCGCAGGATTTTGAATACAAGATTTTGTTTGAAGGAATTGGAGACAACCGCGAATATTTCTACGATGGGGCTTATCCTCAAACGATTTTGGGTACCCGCGGCGCATTTGAAGCCGGAGTTAAGTTTGATAATCACAGATTACGTGTGGGATTGAGCCAATTGTTTGAATTTGGCAGCGACATTGACGCTCAAAAGCCAAAACTCACAATGTATTACCAATTTAAAAACGAACAAGATGAGTTTCTTTTTGGCGCATTTCCAAGAAGAGATAAAATTGATTTTCCACTTGCCATGTTAACCGATACATTATTGTATTTCCGCCCCAATATTGAAGGTATGTTTGGTGAATTGCACTGGGAATGGGGTCACCAAAATAGTTTTTTAGACTGGATAGGCAGGCAAACAGATTTTGTAAGTGAGATTTTTACAGCGGGTTCATCCGGAGAAATTTTCTCAAATAACCTGTTTCTGCAAAACTATATTTTACTTACGCACCATGCAGTCCCAATCATAAAATCTCCGGAAGATCACATTGAAGATTATTTTGGATTTGCCGTTCAGGCTGGAATCAGGAATTCTGAAGATTCTCAACTAAAAGGCTACATAAAAGCGGGTATTTTGGGTTCATCTTTTCGCCAGCGCAGTGTTATCGATGATTTTCAGAATGCCTTTAGTTTACTGGTGGAAGCAAAAGGAAAATACAAAAACTTTGGTGTTAAATCGGTGTTAAAATCTGGCGGTAGTCATCAATTTGCTTTTGGTGACCTTTTTTACAGGGCAAAAAACTACTCGCGAACTGACCTTATCTGGTATTTTATTAATCATGAAAAAGTTAATGCCACTTTCAACTTTTCGTTCCACATTATCGACTGGGAAGAACTAAACCAGCAACAGCAAATTTCTATTATTTATGTTTTTGGGAAGTAGGGAAACGGAAGAGGTTGGAAGCGCGAAGTAGGAAGACGGAAGTGAAGAAGTTGTCAGGTTGTCAAGGTTTTCAACAATGACAATAACGAAAACAAACTTCTCCCTCCTACTCCACAATCTCCATCTCATCAAGTAAATAGCCGGCTCCGGCAAATTTGTCGATTATGAAAAGCGCATAGCGGACGTCAAGAGAAATATTCCGGCACATTTCGG
>JBBQPP010000555.1:0-3255 GCA_038217255.1 Bacteroidales bacterium
TCTTTTTTCAGTTGCTCTTCCAACCCGGGCATCACATCGTGAATCATTCCCCGCCAATTCAGTTCTTCAATAAAGTTCATGAAAACCTCTTTTAAAAATTTGCGCAAAGATATAAAATGAAGATAGTTATTCGATTTTAGGTGAAACAAAAAACAATAATAATAGGGGTTCTGAAAAGAATCGTGTGGGTCTATAAAAATATTTTTATTTTATTGCCCCTGCAATTCGTTGAAGAATCTAAAAGTTTTCAATCTGTAAATCAGTGGCAAAAAATTCTCTATCAAACCATTTTTTTATCATTCCTTTTTAAAGGGTTGTGCTTCTCATACCAATCATCAATAAACGGGAAAATTGTTGGTGCAATGTTTTTGATTGGTTCATACATTGATGATTCAGATTTGGTTTTTTCAGAAATGATTTGCACATCATTGTCAATTTTATCGAAGACTATAAGCAGAATACTCAAAAACAGGATTGAACGTAAAAGGCCAAAAACCATCCCTCCCAATTTATTTGTAAGGCCCAGCCCCACAGAATCGACCAGATTGCTGACCACATTTCCAACTATATGAACCAATATTACTATCACAATAAATGTGACAATAAATGAAATTATATTCAAATAATCGGTTTTAAAATCGAAATATTTGATTATCAAGTCGGCAGTAACATTGGAAAATTGTATTGCACCCCAGATGCCAAGGATTAATGCTGCCAACGATGCCACTTCGGTTACCAAACCTTTTTTAAAACCACCAATTGCGGAGAAAATAAGAATTACTCCAAGAACAATATCGATATAATTCATTTCGAAAATTGGTTTAATTGAGGCTTAAAAATAAGTAATTGATAAAATTAAAACAACTACAAGTTATGATTTGCCAATTTTTCCACCGCTGCGAATACCCTGAAAAAATTGCCTCCCCAAACTTTTCCTATTTCTTCTTCGGTGTAACCACGTTCTAACATCTCAGCAGTGATATTCGGGAATTGGCTCACATCGGCACAATCGGTAAGACCACCACCGCCATCAAAATCGCTGCCAATACCTACATAATCAATTCCAACCAGGTTTTTTACATAATCGATATGATCAACACAATCAGCAACTGTCGGTAAAGTTTTAGGGAATTTTTCCTTCAATATTTTCCATTCATTTCTGAGTGCTTTCTTCTCTTCATCTGTCATCGAATCATATTTTGTATCGAAAACCTGATTGAATTCCCTTCTTTTTTGATAATACACTGTGGTTGTATCCGGGTCTTTGATATAATCATCGAGCAGGCAAATTTGAATTACACCGCCATTTTTTGCCAAAGTTTTTATCATATCATCAGTCATATTCCGGTTGTGGTGTGCAATAGCCCGCACACTTGAATGTGAGGCAATTACCGGCGTCTTGCTCAGTTTAATCACATCGTAAAACGATTTGTCGGATATATGTGAAACATCGATCATCATCCCCAATTTATTCATTTCTTTTACCACTTCTGTACCAAAATCGCTCAATCCGTTGTGTTCTGGCCCTTTTTTGTCGGTTGATGAATCGCATATGTCGTTATTTGACGAGTGACACAACGTAATATATCGTACTCCCCTATAATAGAATTCCTTTACCCGGTTAATATCAGTGCCTATCGGAAATCCATTTTCCATACCAATATAAATTGCACGCTTGCCTGACTTTTCAATACGTGCGGCATCCGAAGATTTTGTTGCTACCTCGGCTAGTTCACTGTATTTGTTGCACGCCGCATAAGTGACATCAATCATTTGGTTTGCAGTTTTATATGCATTCTCGGTATTCTCCGCAGTCCGTTCGCGCTGGCTTGTAAAAGCTGCAAAAAAAATGGCATCCAAACCGCCCTCTTTCATTCTCGGAAAATCAACCCGGCTTTGGGACGGGCTGTTTTTTACTCCAATATCGAAGTTGTCATCCAGCATTGCCATTGGAGTATCACAATGGGTATCAACAGTTAATATCTTCTGATGAATTTCTGAAACCCGTTTTTCAGGAACTTTAGCAAAAACATTGCTTGTATTAAACGTTGCAGCCACAATCAAAAACATAACAACAAAATTTTTCATTTAAAAGATTTTTTCTGAATTGAGTTGCAATAATAATAAATAGGATTTGGAAAAAAGAATCAGTATTCCCATTTTTTTGTAAACCCAAAACCAAACTTATAAAAAACAGACATTCTGATAGTTTGGTAATCGTAATCCCTGAATCCGGTTTGATATTCAAGTTTCCAATCAAAACGAACACCTGAACTTTTAAAGTTAGTCCTGAAAATTAATGGATCGTTATTGTCATCTACCCCAATAAATTGATAGGCACCATAACCACTGTAACCACCGATTTCATTTCTCCACGACAAATTTTTGTGTATCAATTCTACTCCAAATTCGTATAATGCGCCTTCATCCTGCGCCAATTCAACTTTGTTGGTTTGCCAAACATAAAAACCTACCAAAGTCCCCATTCTGATTTCGTTGATAATACCAGCCTCAGGAAAGACTGATTTTCCAAAAGCAACATAGTAATAATTAGCCGGAGCATCGGTATAACGTCCCTGCACCGCACCGCCAATGGTAGTTTTAGCTGAATAATTAATTGTAATGTCGGGCCAGTTCTTTTTGTTTTTAACCACCTGAATATAAGTACTTATCCAAAAATCTCCGTCTTTAGTCATCCAACCGTGGTCATCATAATAAATCTGCCTGTCATTCCGCACTGAATTGTTGGTCCTGAAAGTTTCAGTTGGAAATCCCCAAATATGCACCACAACTCGTTTGGGAACTACCGCCCAGTAGCAACTCAGGTACGAATTTATCGCCCGGTCACCTTTCATAAAATGGGCATTAACACCTGTTTCGATATTTGATAAACTGTCGAGCAAACCATAATCCATAAACGGCACAGGCAAAGCGTTTGGCCCAAGTTTGCCGGGTGCTATTTGCAACCATTTATTAATATGACCACTACCAAAGTCAACCCAGTCGCCGGTTGGTCGAGATTGACCAAACCCTGACAAACCAAGCAAAATAAAAAATAAAAAGATTGATAACCGCATCAGAAAAGTTTAAGGGTTCAATAATACGAAATAGTTGAAAAAATACCTGTTTTATTATATACTAACTTTTCCAAGGATTAGAACTTTGGAAAAGTTAACAGGAAAATTTTTCTCCTATATTTTAGCTGAATGATGCGAATAGCTTTAATTTTGCACTTCAATTTTTAAAGGCAGAAAA
>JBBQPP010000556.1:0-3249 GCA_038217255.1 Bacteroidales bacterium
CTTCAATTTGTTCAGGAGCGAAATATGGATTAAGTGACCAGATTTTATCTTTTAAAGATATCAAAGTGCCAGTGTTTTGGTATTCCCCAACATTTAGATAAAAGTAGGCATCCATTTTGAAATTTTGCCTCGATTTTAAAATAGATTCGAAATTATTGCCATTCGCCTGCTGGTTTTGAAGCGTTTACAAGCGGAGAGTGTTGTTTGTAAATACTTCCGATCTGACCGTTGTAGTAAATTTTGTGTTTATCCTGATGCGAATCGTATATCTGAACTTCGTATAATCCCATAAAATATAAACCGCTGTTTCCCCAGTTCAGATTATCATGGGTTTCGTCAGTGGGGATTTTCCATTCAACATGTAACTGGCAATCACCAAAACTTTGTTTCGTAAAAATATCGGGTTCATTAATATTTACTGAAAATTCATTTCCCGAAACATTCCAGTTTACAATCTCTCCATTTACATATTGCCATTTGGAAAGCGAATTATTATCAAATAAAATAATTGCATCTGAAGGTGGAAGATTATTTTCTGCCGGAGTAACTGTAGTTGGTTTAACTTTCCAGTCTTCAAAATTATTTTTCTCCTGTGCAAATACTGATATGAAAAACGAATTAAGAATAGCGATGATTACAATAGATTTCATAAGTGAATAGTTTGAAACTTTTAAAATTAGTAGAAATTAAAAATTCTACTGCAATAATGCACATATTTTAATAATTTTGAAAAGCACTTAAATATCAACCTAAAACTAATATAATGAACCCGGTAAAAATCTTTTTGTTATCAATCCTGCTTTATTCCGTGAATACAATTTCAGCACAGACTTTCAATCCACCATTTTTTGTTTTTGAAGACGGGCTTTGGAATGCCAAATCCGATGAAGCTATTTACTGGACAAATCTTATAAAAGAATCGGGTTTCGATGGCGTGGAATTGATTGGGTTGGATAAAGTGGATGCCATGATGCCTAAGCTTAAAAAGAATGGGTTGAAACTTTTTACGCTTTATATTCAAATTGATATTGATAAAGAAGTTCCGTATGATTTGCGTTTGAAGGAATATATCAAAAAATACAAAGGCGAAATCACGCATTTGTGGGTGCATGTACATAGCGAAAAATATTCGTCATCCGATCCAGCAGGAGACAAAAAGTGCATTGAAGTAATTTCAGAACTGGCCGATTATTGCGAAAAATTTAATGTGAAAATTGCCTTTTATCCTCATGCCGATTTTTGGGTCGAAAAAGTAGATGACGGCGTTCGTCTTTCGAAAAAAATCAATAAGCAAAATGTAGGAACTGTTTTTAATCTCTGCCATTTTTTGAAAAAAGATGAAACTGAAAAAATAGCGGGGAAACTAAAAAATGCAATGCCATATTTGTTTTTGGTTTCAATTAGCGGTGCCGACAAAGGTGATACACATGAAATGGGGTGGGACCGACTGATTCAACCTTTGGGCAGGGGTGATTACGATGTTTTAAACATGCTGAAAATTTTAAAAGATTTGGGCTATAAAAATCCGGTTGGACTGCAATGTTACAATATTAAAGGGCAGCCAGAAGAATTCCTGAAAGAATCAGTACAAACCTGGGAAAAATATGTTGATGAACTGAATCAGAAATGAAGGGCAGAGGGCATAGAGTATAGGGCATAGAGCAGAGCAAGAAACCAGTATCCAGCATCCCTGTCCGATCGGTTCTTCCGGGTGGGCAGCATCCAGTATCGAGTACCAAGTAACCAGTATCAAAAAATAATTCAAAATGAAAAATCAGCAAAACCGCAGAACTTTTATCCGAAATACCGCTTTGGTAACAACTGGCGCTATTTTGGTTCCAACAATAATCCCATCGTGTGCAAAAGGTGCAAACGATAAAATTACACTTGGAATGATCGGTACCGGCGAGCACGGAATCCTTTGGAACATGGCACATTATCTTGAAGTACCCGATTGCCGGATAGTAGCAGTTTGCGATGTTGACAAAAGCAGGATGCTGAAAGCAAAACAAACAGCAGACGAGGCCAATGGCGACAGCAGTTGTAAAACTTATTCTGATTTTCGGGATTTACTGGAACGCAAGGAAATTGATGCAGTGCAAATTTCTACACCCGACCACTGGCACGTTCACATGGCAATTATGGCGATGCAAGCCGGTAAAGATGTAAGTTGCGAAAAACCCACCTGGACCATCGATTTGGGACGGAAGTTAGTAGATGCAATTGGCAAAACCGATCGTATTTATGCGGTTAGTTTGGAAGACCGCTCACTTGAACCTTATTACAGAATGGCAATGTTGGTTAGGAACGGTCACATTGGAAAAATCACAAAAATGCGTACAGGCTTGCCAGGAGAACATTCTATTAGAGTTTCAAAAGACACCTCATTCCCTCCAGTCCCAAAAGATTTCGATTGGGAAATGTGGCTGGGTCCTGCGCCATATTCTGAATATTCGCCAGGTAAAACCCATTTTAATTTCCGTTGGTGCGACGATTATTCGGTTGGCAGTATTGCCGACTGGGGTGCTCATATAATTGATGATGCTCAATGGTGCAACGGAACCGAAAAATGGGGTCCGGTTGAGGTAGAAGGTATTGGTTCGATGCCAACGGAAGGATATTACAATACTTTTAATAACTATAATTTGAAATATCGTTACGAAAACGGACTTGAACTGGATGTTCATGGTGATAAAGTTGAAATTTATATCGAAGGAACAGATGGCTGGTTGCTTGTGGATGGCTGGAATCAAGCTCTTCAGGCAAGCAATCCTGAACTTCTTAAACTTGATTTGACAAAGGAAAAAGTACAGCTTTACACGGCAAAAAACGAACAATTCAATTTTATTGAATGTGTTAAAAACCGCAAAGAACCATATCATCCTGCAGAGGATATGCACCGATCGGCAACTATTGCACATATGGGTGTAATTGCCATGAAATTGAAGCGAATACTGCAATGGGATCCGGGGAAAGAAGAATTTATTAATGACATGGAGGCCAATGCCATGCGTTCGAGGGAAGAGCGGGACCCGTGGAAACTGAAAAATTTAATGTTGTGAGCATTAGTTAAAATAGCATCAAAATTTAGCAAATATTATTTTTTCCTTTGTTGTGATAAGACTAACTTTAGCCCCCAAATTGATACTGGTTGCTTGATACTTGATACTGGTCTTGATACTTTGTTCTTAATACTTAATACTAAAAAATAATGAATACAAACCGTCGGAATTTTATCAAAAACACAGC
>JBBQPP010000557.1:0-3249 GCA_038217255.1 Bacteroidales bacterium
TCTTTAAACGTAATTGCCCAGTATATCAACATTATAAACCAATATGTCAAAGAACGTGAATTAACTGAATAAATAATTTTATAAAAAATGTCAAAAAAAACACTAAAAAACTTGCATAGCCAAATGGCTTTAACGAAGGGGGGATCCAGGAAGCCGAAAGTAATTACAAACCACTTGTCATTGTTAGTACAGCTTCATCAAAGTCCCCTTCAGGGGATTTAGGGGTAAAAATAACTGTGAAAGATAATGGCGATGGAATTCCTGACTCAATAAAAGATAAAATCTTCCAACCCTTCTTCACCACCAAACCCACCGGGCAGGGAACAGGATTAGGTTTGAGTTTGAGTTATGATATTGTGAAGGCACACGGGGGAACTTTAAAAGTTAAGTCTGAAGTAAATGTTGGAACTGAGTTTATTATCAATCTGCCAATTTAGAAATCTTTAAAAATAACAGTCATGATTAAAATTATTTTACTTGCACTTTTGGCTGCTTTCATTGTAGCCTCATTTATTTTTGTTGTTAAATCAAAGTTGTTAAAGAAAAAAGTAATGAAGAAATTCAATAGAATGAATACTTCTCCTTCTGATAAATGGACAACTGATTTTCTTCAAAACAAACGTAATCGTACCGATGATTTTGCCGATAATACTGTTGGCAAAATTATGGTCAGAAAAGACAGGGGTCACACAAATCAAATGTTCGATTTAATTGTAAAAGACAGCGATCGGCTTCCTGATGAAGCTCCCCCGGAAATGAAAGAATATTTTGCTAAAACGGCAATTCTTCCTGAATGGGCAGACAAGGATTTAATTGCTTTTGGTCAGCAAATTTATATCCGACATGGAATTTGGATTAGTCTTTTACTTTCCTACAAATCACTTCCTGAGTGTTACGCATGTGCCAGGGGAGCCGAAGTTCTGCATAAAACTGCCCGGCTTAATGAAAATCATGGTTCATTGGAAACCTACTCACGACGGATAGCGGAAACAGCGCAATTTGTTATGTTCGCCATGTCGCCCGGAGGTCTTTCACCAACAAAACAGGGATTGGTTGCGGCTCAGAAAGTGCGATTAATTCACGGCGTTATTCGATATTACCTCCGACAGCAAAACTGGGAGATCGACAAATACGACCAACCGGTTAACCAGGAAGATATGGCTGGCACATTAATGTCATTCTCAGCATTGATATTGCAAGGCCTTGAACAACTTGAAATCAAACTTGAGCCCGTTGAAAAAGAAGCATATTTTCATTGCTGGAGGGTAATCGGTCATATTATTGGCTTAGATGATAATTTAATTCCGGACAATGCCGCCGACGGGTTAAAACTTGGCACCGCTATTCTCGATCATCAAATAGCAAAAAGCACACAAGGTTCCTCATTAATGAAGGCATTGCTGGAGTTTCAAATTAAAAAATCAAAAGGTTTTATTAGTCCTCAAAAAAACGAAGCCATGATGAGGTTAATGATGGGCGATAAAATTTCAGATTTACTTGATGTTCCAAAAGTTAAACAAACTGAGATTGACAAATTAGGTAAAACCATAAAACGAATTGCAAGGTTTATGGAAATATTGGATCACTCCCTGATTTTCGCAATGCTCTTACAGTTTACAACTGGATTTCTATCGCAAATGATGATTCGTCACATGACGAAATCAAAAATCATTACTTTTTACATTCCGAAGTCACTCACATTGGATTGGTTAAATCCAAGAAATTAAATAAGCCATGCATCAGCCAATTATAAATTTCGAAGATTATTCTGTAAGCGGCCTTTTATTCAACGGTATAGGCTGCTTGTTTTGGGTAGTAGCATACGTAATTCTTGTATTGGAAATACGAAAGAAAAAATTTGTGGAAATGCCTGCATATGTTGCAGGTGCAAACATAGGATGGGAGTTTGTTTGGAGTTTTATATATCATCCGAACACAGGATTAATATATGCACTAAGTTACCAGGCTGCATTTTTACTTGATTGTTTCATATTTATTTCAGTATTGCGGTATGGCACAAAACAACCAATGAATGCTGATACTAAAAAGCATTTTATTCTGTTTAGTCTCATCAATTTTGTTTTTTGGATATTGTTTACTTATCTCTATATGAACGAAGGATATGACACAATGATTGGTGCTAATTCAGGCTACATAATAAATGTGATATTATCAACGCAATGTGTATTTCTTTTATTTCAAACAACAGACACAGGTAAATTTTCAATGTTGCTGGCCTGGTCCAGAATGCTTGGCACAGGGTTGATAACAGTCTCCATGTTCATCATCTACCCCGATAATCATTTTGTTCAATTACTGGGTGTTAGCTGTCTTATTCTGGACAATATCTTTATTTATATTTTGTGGAAAAGACACGGTACTTTATTAGGAATTTTAAGTTCAAAAAAACATGTTTAATAAACTTGTAAATTACTTTCTCCCTTTAAACTTATCAGAAAAAGATAATTTGAGGACTGAACGGATTTTCGTTATTGTTTTAATGATTTCTGCCATTTCAAATTTTTCCGGAATCCAACTTTCAATTACAATTGAAATACCGGTTATTGGCTATTTGCTTTTTGCAAATGCAGTGATTAATATGTTGTTGTTATTTTCATATAAGCAAGGTTTTTCGAGAATAATTGCAGCCAATATTTTCTTGGGTCAGGAAGCTGTAAGTTTTACAATTCAAGCCATTTACCAGGGAGGATTAATGTCTCCGGCTGTTTCAGCTTTTTTTCTTCTACCTGCATTGGCAATGTTAATTGTTGGTAAAAGAGGAGCAATTTGGTGGCTGGCTATATCTTTAATTCTGACAGTTGCGATTTATATGTATGAATCTTTTTTTGCAGAGTTTCAGATAATGTACAATATAGAAAAACAAAAAATGTTTTTCCTTAATTCATTATTGGGGATAAACGTAACCATATTTTTAATTTTACTGGTTTACGAAAATAGCAAGAACAAAGCATTGGAAGAGGTTCATAAAAAAAACAATGACTTAATTTCCACCCAATCCCAACTTATACAAGCAGAAAAAATGGCAAGCCTCGGTGAACTTACAGCGGGAATTGCTCACGAAATTCAAAACCCACTCAACTTCGTAAACAACTTTTCGGAAGTCAGCAAAGAGTTACTGGACGAAATGAAAGAAGAACTTACAACAGGTAACCTGCAACTTGCAACAGAAATTTCGAATGATGTAATCCAAAACCTCGAAAAAATCCTCCACCACGGCAAACGTGCCGA
>JBBQPP010000558.1:0-3246 GCA_038217255.1 Bacteroidales bacterium
TTATTGAATTTGTGTTTGTTCTCCCCGTAAAAGTCAACAAATGAATTGTATGTTTCTTCGGAAGTTGCATTTTTTTTATCCATCAATTCAAATTCAAGCGCGGTGTCGGAGGATTCATCCTTTTCATTTAAACCTATTGAACGGCACAGCGATGTTACTTCTTCATTGATGATGTCATAAAACTTATTCGTTTCCTTATTTTGAATTTTCCCATCGGCTTTGGCGATAGCATAAACTTATTTTCCTGTGGCGATATAAAATTGCTTGTAGTTCATTTTGTATTAATCTATTTATTAGTGATGAAAGATTTTTTACTTGAGAATTACTCTTGTTCGTGATAGTCCATCGGTTCGGATGATTGTGCACTTGGAACTTCTTTTTCCTTTGCCATTTGGTTTTGTTCTGCTAATGTAAGGTTATCGGTTGCGGTAGTTTGCAGCCACACTTTGCCTGACTTTCGGAAAACCTGAACGGGCAAACCGAAAGTTTTGGAAAATGCTTTTTCCAATTCAGATACTTTTAGAAGTCCGTGAATTTTTATTGTTCCTGTGCTGTCATTTTTCTGAACCTGCTTTATGGCGAGTTTATTATTCAAAGTGTTTTTCTTTAGCGAACCTTTGCCTTCCTGATGGGCTTGTTTGTAAAATTCAATTTTCAGGAAAGGAAAACGCTTTGCAAATTCTTTTTGAATTTCCTTTAATGTTTTGTCTTTGGTAATGGTGATTTCCATTTTTATTTTGTTTTAAAATTTGTTGAACTATTTAATATTCTCTTTATGGCTTATTTCATAATAATTTTTCACGAATGCGAGAACCTGTTTATCTGTCATTGAATCTGCCGGTTCAACTGATTTGAATTTTGACAGGAGGATTTTTGAGTGTGCTATTTCTTTTTGCAATCCCGTTTTGGCTTCAGCCGGACCTGCTATCATAATAGAATCAGCATCTTTTAGTCTTTCAATCACCTTATCAAAATATTTTTTTAACTGATTTTTTAATTTTTCTTCTTTGGATTTTTCAATGGTAAAAAATTGTTTTCCCATTCGTGTAAATTGTTTGCCTTCGCCTTTGGTGCGAACCCTGCTTTCAATACCTGAAATTATTTTCTCGACTGTTTCCTTTCCATTAAAAAGTTTAACAATGATTGCTTGTTTGTTGTCAATCCAAATGCCTGTTTTAATTTTGTTTTTCATATTGTAATTTATTTGCGATAAAGAATTTATGCCAAATCATTTTTGCTGATTCCATTTTTACTCCATTCATTCAAATTGGAAATTGTAGTTGCTGCAATTCCCTCTAATGCCTCTTGTGTTAAGAACGCCTGATGTGCAGTTATCAAAACATTGCTGAATGTTGTTAGCAAAAGTAGCATGTTGTCCTTCATAATTTCCTGACTTAAATCATAAAAGAAGATGCCTTTTTCATGTTCATAAACATCCATGCCGTAGGAACCGATTTTGCCTGATTGAATTGCTTTGACGATTGCTTTTGTATTAACGATTCCACCTCTTGATGTGTTGATAATCATTACTCCGTTTTTCATCAATGAAATATTTTGTTCGTTAATCATGTGTTTGGTTTGAGGATTCAGGGGAAGATGCAAACTTATGATGTCAGATTCTTTACAAAGTGTTTCAAGATTTGTGTAACGCAAAGCAAAGTTGGAAACTAATGATTCATCCTGATTCAAATCATAACCTAAAAGGTTGCATCCAAACCCATTCAATATTTTAGCGAGCACACCTCCGATTTTTCCTGTTCCGATGATGCCAACTGTTTTTCCATTCATGTCAAATCCTGTTAAACCCCCAAGATGAAAGTCATATTGTTTCACACGATTGTCGGCAAGAATTAATTTTCTGTTCAGAGCAAGCATCATAGCTGCCGCATGTTCGGCAACTGAATGTGGTGAGTAAGCAGGGACATTGGCAACTTTTATTTTTAATTCGGTTGCCTTTTGTAAGTCAACATGGTCGTAACCAACAGAACGCAGAGCGATATATTTTACTCCGCAGGCATTTAATATTTCCAACACTGCGGTATCAGCCGTGTCGGATGTGAAAAGCGCAACGGCATCGCAGCCATTTGCAAAATGAGCAGTGTGTTTTGACAAACTTTCACTGTGAAAAATCAATTCATGTTTCCCGTTATTTTCTTTTTCGAGAAAAGGACTGTCAAAATCGTGAATACTGAATATGGCTGTCTTCATCAGTTGTTGTAATTTTTTTCAAAGGTCGGTAAAACAAATAATGATTCTTAAAATATTGAAAGTAGAATTGAAAATGGTTTGTCCTGTTGGGCAAAATAAAATGTGAAGCAACGAAGGGTTGGCTTATGGGTGGGGTTACTTCTCTCTTTATTTTGCGAAGCGATAGCCAAACGGCTTTGCCGAAATTGCTCAACTGCCTGTTTCATGTCCGTCCGTTCAAAGTCGCACTTCCGCAAAACGGGTTGCCGATAATTGAGTCACGCAGCGGAATTTCACCGCCACATTCACTATCAGTCGTCTTTGGAAGGTCTGTCAGCTTTTTATGTCAGAGAGCCGACCATCCAGTTCGCTCGGACTTCGCACTCTGTCTTCTGAATAATATACTGTCTTCCATCTTCTGTAAAGCATTCATCCTTGTTTCATCGGGATGATTCTGGACACACACGGTTCTCAGCTATGCGCAGGCAGGGATTTTAAATACTGAACTTCCTACGAAGACCTGAACTTTCAATTTATCACTTTCCTTTCCTACGAAGCACGAAACCCTGCTTGCCTATAGGTGATGGTATAAGTTGGCCTTACTATTCATCTCGTTTTGTTCTTTTAATAATTTTTACGAATTCAAACCAAATTATGGAAATAAAACCAATGGTAATACAAATCAATAGTTGAGATAAATTCAATGTTTCAAATTCAAAGAAGATTGTTAAAGGACTTAAATAAAGTATCAACCCAACAATGGCGATAGTAGCAAAAACAATAAACAAAACCATATTGTTTTTATACTTTAAGGTCGTCAAAATGGAATAATAAAAGGAACGGTTGATTAAGGTGAGAAAAATATTAGCAGAAATTAGAACGGTGAAAACCATGGTTCGTGTTAATGCTTCGGTATAGCCACTTGAGACTGAATATTGATAAATAAACAAAGTTCCTATTGAGATAATCAAACCCTGAATAATGCTCGTAGACAGTTCACTCCAATTAAAAAATGTTTTTGATAGTGGTTTGGGACTTTGCTTCATTGTATTTGGCTCC
>JBBQPP010000559.1:0-3229 GCA_038217255.1 Bacteroidales bacterium
GCCATTGCCGAACAAACACCTATTCCGTTGTCGGCGCCCAAAGTTGTTCCATTAGCTGTTACCCATTCGCCATCAACCTTAGCTTCGATAGGGTCGGTAGTAAAATCGTGTTGTTTATCACTGTTTTTTTGTGGAACCATATCTAAGTGGCCTTGAAAAACGATGCCTTTACGGTTTTCCATTCCTTCAGTTGCAGGTTTGCGGATAATCACATTTCCCACTTCGTCTTTTATGGTTTCCAAACCGAGCTTTTTGCCAAAATTAACAGCCCACTCCTGAATTTTTTCTTCGTGATAGGATGGCCGCGGAATTTGAAGCATCTGATCAAAAATACTCCACACCGATTTTGGCTCCAAATCTTTTATTTCATTACTCATATAATAGTTTTTAAAAGTGTTGTTCAACAATTATTTTCAATGAATCCGTCTAATCCAACAAATTTACTGAATTTTAATCCATGTTGTCCTATTTATATTATCATACATGCAGCTTTTACGATAATTAAAAAATGATTTATTGGCGACCAAAATTCTCAATATGAAATATAAAAATACAGCTATAGAATGTAAAAGCTGATATGTTTCAATAATACTTTCGATTTAAATAATATTTTTACGTCCTTAAAATTAAAATTACATGGAATTATGAGCAGTGACAAGAACACAGCCTTCTTCGGACATCCGGTTGCATTATCAACCCTGTTTGCCAGCGAAATGTGGGAACGATTTAGTTATTATGGAATGAGAGCACTTTTAGTGCTCTTCTTAACAGCAACTTATGCTTCCGGGGGATTTGAAATGGCCGAACTCGATGCATTTACTATTTATGGTATTTTTACCGGACTGGTATATGTTACGCCAATCATCGGCGGTGTTTTAGCCGATAAAATTCTGGGGCAACGTAAAGCCATTTATATTGGTGGTATAACGATGGCAATTGGTCAATTTTTACTGTCATTAAGTGCCTGGCTATATGGAGCAGGTGATAATATGGAATTACGCCAAACTTTGTTTTATGCAGGATTAGGAACATTGATTTTAGGTAACGGATTTTTTAAACCAAATGTTTCTACCATGGTGGGCGAATTGTATGAGAACAATGACCCGCGTAAAGATGGTGGGTTCACCATTTTTTACATGGGAATCAACTTGGGCGCTTTCCTATCGCCCCTGGTCGCTGGAAAATTGGGCGAACAAGTAGCATGGCAATATGGTTTTCTTGCAGCAGGGGTTGGGATGTTGATTGGTGCTATCTGGTTCTTGGTTCGTAGTCATACACTTGGAAATATCGGTATGCCGCCAAAAGTAAAAGAATATCGCTCTCGTTTGATAATAAAAGACTGGCTAGGCATTTTGATTTATGTTGTTGGTATTGTGGGACTAATTTTTGGAATTATTCTTGGCTGGAGTGCCATACCGTCTGCAACAAGTACTGCTATTATTTATGTACTTGCGATTGGTGGAATCATATATCTGTTTACCAGTATTTTTCGTGGCACATCGGGCAAAACAGAATGGTCGCGTGTTGGTGTTATTCTTGTTCTGGCTCTTTTTAATATCTTTTTCTGGAGTGGTTTTGAACAAGCAGGAACAACTTTTAATATTTTTGCCCGCGATAATACACAACGAATGATCGGTAATTGGGAAATCCCGGCTTCCTGGTTCCAAAGTGTCAATGCCATTTACATTGTCATTTTTGCTCCAATTTTCAGTATTTTGTGGCTCAAACTGGCCAAACGAAATTTAAATCCTAACACTCCAATGAAGTTTGCCTGGGGAATGACACTTCTGGCATTAGGATTTGTTATCATGGCCATTGGATATTCCAAATCTACTTCCGGCGACCAGGTTCTGTTGATAAGCCCACTTTGGCTATGTGCTGTATTTTTACTTCATACCTTTGGAGAATTATGTTTATCGCCAATTGGTCTGTCGATGGTTACCAAACTCTCACCACCAAAGTTGGTATCAACCATGATGGGGGTTTGGATGGGTTCCTTCGCAGCGGGTAACTTCGTTGCATCTCAAATGAAAGCTATTTCGTTGCGTCTGCAGGATGTTTTAGGAACTGAGATTCAGGTATTCTGGTTAATTGCTGTTCAATCGGCAATTATTGCAGTAATTCTGGTAGCACTTTCACCCTGGCTGAAAAGAATGATGCACGGTATCAAATAAAAAATTTACTACTATACAAAAATTAAACCCAGCTAACAGCCGGGGTTTATTTTTGATTGATTAAAATTCCATTACTTTAATATCCTGATATTTATCTACTAATTATTTGCGGGTTACGGATTTAATCGCACCTGTTTTCTGGTTATACTCAATAGCATACTCGCCGAACAGCAAATCTTCGGGAACTGGCGCAACTGCCCCAAATTGTGCGACTGTAATGCGGGCGGTTGCAATTACACTCATTTCGTTTATTAATTTCACCGTTGCGCGACCTGGAATCCTGTAATAAATCCCGCTTTGGCCGGCGTTAGGATTGTCGGATTTTACCAAACCTGAATATTTCTGGACAAGATCTTTGTCTATATCAAACTCGATCATAACAGGTTTGCCTGAGAGATCGGTTGCCGGGACAATCCCGTTTTCTTCTGAAATCCTAAAAATTGCTTCGCTCTTGCCGCTTTTGGGTACATAATCGAAACCAAATGTCCCTTTTTCATAAGTTGATCTCCCAACAAATAAACTGAGGTAATCGTTTTCGATTTTCTTTAACTCTTTTAAACTCAACTTGTACGCTTCTCCGTCGGGGTGGAATTCATCGACCAAACCAGCTGCAATTTCATATTGTATGCGACGGCTTTCCAAAACACGCTGTGCTGCTTTGCTTATTTTTTGTTCTTCTGCCAATTTTACGGGTCGGTATTTATTTGTAGAATCTCCGGCGATATAAATTGGAGCATCTGTGAAATACTCAAATGAGTTGTTTTCGCCGAATTCAGTTTTTTGGCCAACTGTGTTGGTTACAACTTTTTCTTTTTTATCCGAAGTTGAATTTGCATTGATCCCCGCAAGACAACCATCGGCAGAAAGGCTGACCAAATTTAAACCCATTGCTTTGTAGGTATTTTCAGGGTCGGGTTCTGAAAAAACATCGATTTTGACATCTTCGATAGCCCAATTTACAGCGGCTTTTGTCTTGACGTTTTTAATCCCCAGCAACTGTTCGGCATAGGCAGCATACGGACCCGGGCGGAAAGTCTCCTTCTCAGCTTTCACAT
>JBBQPP010000560.1:0-3223 GCA_038217255.1 Bacteroidales bacterium
GGGTTAAATTGCTGAACCAAAAACCTCTTTATTTTGGCTGACAGAAATTTACCTTTAAAATTTAGTCATAAAATCCGAATTGAATTTGCATGGATACTGCTCAGAATACAAAGCACATTTACCTTCAACTTCTTGAAGCTATAAAGGAAAATCAACCTTGTGTTTTGGCAACGATCACAAATTCGCAAGGTTCAACACCTCAAAAACCAGGTTGTTCTGCCATTTACAACAAAAAAGGATTACTGACAGGGACTGTTGGCGGCGGTGCGGTTGAACTTGCTACCGGTGAAATAGCTTCAAAATGTATCCGTTCCAAAAAATTGGGCTATTATAAATTTAATTTGGGAAATGATATTACCGATTTGGAAGCCGCCATTTGCGGTGGTGGAATGAGTATTTTAATGGATGCGGCACCAGAAAAGCATATTGACATTTTCGAAGCGATATCAATCTCAAAAATAAATCGAATTCCAGGTGTTCTCGCAACTTTGTGTGGTTCCGGTACGAAAGAATGTTCAGAAATTGATAGGTTTTGGATTACTGACGAAACCCTTGAAAATTATTCAGGGCAGATGCCGGATGAAATTATTACTGCAATCACAGAAATGCTCTCTAATTCCAATCCCGATGAATTCAGGGAAATTGTGCAACCTGATTCAGATAAGGAGGATATGAAATTGGCTTTTCTTGAATCGATTATTCCGCTGCCACAACTGATAATTGCCGGGACCGGACACGTGGGAAAAGCACTTTCACACCTTGCCAACTTGCTCGATTTTGAAGTGATAGTCTGGGACGACAGGCCTGAATTTGCCAATAAATCCAACTTGCCCGATGCCGATAAAATTCTATCCGGAAATCTTGAAGAAAGTATTGGAAATCTCACAGTTACAAAAGACACTTTTATTGTAATTGTAACCCGCGGACATAAAAATGATGCCTCCGTTTTACGGAAATTTATCGATTCAAATGCAGGTTATATTGGAATGATTGGAAGTCGCCGAAAAATAGCACAGGTTTGTGATACTTTCCTAAATAATGGCTGGGCAACCATTGAACAATGGAAAAAAATCCACGCGCCAATCGGGTTGGAAATTGGCTCAAAAACAGTCCAGGAAATCGCTGTAAGTATAGCTGCTCAATTGATCCAGGTTCGAAATAAAATGAAAAAAAGATGAATGAAATTTGGGCCATAATACTTGCAGCCGGTGCTTCTTCTCGCATGAAACGCCAAAAACTGCTTCTTCCTTTCAACGGAAAAACAATTATTGAAACGGTTGTAGAAAATGTTACAAACTCGGTTGTTACAAATATTATGGTTGTACTGGGTTCACATTCCGAAGAAATAAAAAGTGCAATCGGAAATCATAATTTGCAATTTTGCGTAAACCAAAATTATATGGATGGAATGTTGTCATCGGCGATTTGTGGATTTAGGGCTTTGCCGCAGGAAGCAAAAGCTGCACTTGTTTTTTTGGGCGACCAACCACAAATTCTACCCCAGGCAACCGATATAGTGATTGAGGCCTGGATGAAATCAAAAAAAGGGATTGTAATGCCAACTTTCAAAGGTAGGCGCGGGCATCCGGTTTTGATTGAAACACGTTATAAACCTGAAATTGAAAAACTTGATCCTAAAAGAGGTTTGAAGACACTTTCGGAAAAATATAAAGACGATGTATTTGAGGTAGAATGTGAAATACCCGAAATCCTCAGGGACATTGACACACCTGAAGAATACCAACTGTACGCAAATACCAAAATTCAAGCATCAAAAACCAAACCTGTCTCCCCGACACGCAAATAAATTCCAAATGCTAATTTTCAATTTTTGAAACGTTTTTTTCTGTTGAATTTTGTATCTTGGTATTTATTTGAGTTTTGTTTTTTGTTTTTTATGATTTTTTATAAGCAAGGCATACTAAAAAAATAATATAAGTTCCTAACTCACAAAACAATAGTAGTAACTAAAAATTAATCGATATGGAGAAAAAAGTACAATTTGAATTGAACGGAAAACAGGTTGAAATTCTGTCCGAAGAAAACCAAAAATTGCTTTGGGCACTACGTACCAATTTTAATCTAACCGGAACAAAATACGGTTGCGGCGAAGGTTATTGCGGTGCATGTACAGTGCTGATGAACGATGAACCCGTGCGATCGTGCAGCGTTTATTTGGAAGATGTTGCCGGAGCAAAAATCGTAACCATTGAAGGGCTGGCTGACGGTGAAAAATTACATCCCGTTCAGCAGGCTTTTGTTGAAAACGATGCGTTGCAATGCGGTTACTGCACTCCGGGCATGATAATGAACGCGGTGGGTTTACTTAACAAAAATCCGGAACCATCGCGACAGGAAATTATTGAAGGAATGGAAGACAATCTTTGCCGTTGTGGCGCACACACCCGCATAATCAGGGCAATTGAATCGGCATCAAAAAAATTGAATGGAGAACCACAACCATGAAACCAGAAAAAATAAACGAATATATTTTTCACGATGTAAATAAACCACCGGTAACAATTGACAGGCGCGGGTTTTTGAAAAATCTGGGAGGTGGAGTTATTATCGTTTTCTCGCTTAGCCAGTTGAGTTTTATTTCAGGGTTTAAAGGGGGAAATGGTGAAGATCTGCCTGAATTCAATGCCTATTTGAGGGTAAAAGAAGATGGACGGGTGGATTGCTATTCAGGCAAAATTGAAATGGGGCAAGGCATCAATACTTCTCTGGCACAAGCACTTGCCGATGAATTAGAAGTTAGCATCGGGAAAATTGACATGATCATGGGCGACACCGAACTTTGCCCTTACGATGCCGGAACCTGGGGTTCGATGACAACCCGTTTTCACGACCCGCTAATTAGGGCAGCAGCAGCTGAGGCGCGTGAAGTTTTGAAAAAGTTGGCATCCGAAAAATTAGGTGTTCCGGTGGCACAATTAAAAGCAGAAAACGGGACTATCTTTGTGGAGTCTGATAGAAATAAGCAAGTTACGTATGCCGAACTTACAAAAGGACAGAAAATAATTCAAAGCATCAGCGAAAAACCTGTGCTTAAAAAACCTGGGAATTTTAAAATTATCGGGAATTCACATTTGCGCTCAGATGCCCTTCAAAAAGTAACCGGAAAAGCGCTTTACACTGCCGATATGCATTTGCCAGGCATGTTATACGCTAAAATAGTCCGTCCGCCAGCCCACGGTTCGAAACTGATTTCGGTTGACAC
>JBBQPP010000561.1:0-3217 GCA_038217255.1 Bacteroidales bacterium
GTGATATGGGGCAAGCGCTCGAAATTAACCGGATCACCAAGAAACCGGTTTTGTGTACCGAAAATTTTGAAATGATTTACGAGGCTGAATCGTTTATGTACAACATGAAAAGCGGTAAATATTTTCCTAAATTGCGTAAACTCGCTTTAAAAATCAGAAATAAATTACGTGGATAGAAATTCTTAATGGTTGAAAAACACAACATATGTTAGATATAATACAGGCTTTATTGTTGGTTCTTCTAGGGCTGTCAACTCTATATATTTTCTTGTTTTCATTGGCGGGTTTATTTTACAAACAACCTCCATATCTTTCCAAAGCTAAATTTCTTAAAATTGCTGTTTTAATTCCAGGGTACAAAGAAGATGCAGTAATTATTGAAGTTGCCAGGGAGGCTTTAAATCAGGATTATCCATCTGAATATTTTGATGTAGTAATTATTGCTGATTCTTTTTTGCCTGAAACTTTAGAAGAATTAAGAAAATTACCCATTATAGTGATTGAGGTGAGCTTCGAAAAAAGCACCAAATCCAAAGCACTGAATAAGGCCATGGAACGTCTTGAAAATTTATATCAAATAGCAGTTATATTGGATGCTGATAATGTGATGGCATCCGATTTTTTGACTAAAATTAATGCTTCATTTGAAAGGAATTATATGGCTGTTCAGGGACATCGTGCTGCTAAAAACATGAATACCTCATTGGCAATCCTTGATGCTGTGAGCGAAGAAATCAATAATCATATTTTTAGGAAAGGTCATCGTGTTCTTGGACTTTCATCTGCTATTATTGGCTCTGGGATGGCTTTTAGGTACGATTTTTTTAAGCAATTAATGCTTTTAGTGAAGGCCGTCGGTGGTTTTGATAAGGAAATTGAATTAAAAATGCTCAAGGCTGGTCATAAAATTGAGTATCTCGATGATGCATTTGTTTATGACGAAAAAGTTCAAAAAGCAGAAGTTTTTAGCAATCAACGTCGCAGATGGCTTTCTGCACAAGTGCATTACTTTCGCCAGGATTTTTTCAGTTCCTTGAAAGACCTTTTACTAAAAGGCAATGTTGATTATTTTGATAAAGCCATTCAGTTCATTCAGCCTCCGCGAATTTTATTACTTGGAGCAGTTTTAATATTTGGTGGGGGATTCTTAATTGTTGATATACTTCTTGATAACAGTATATTATTTATTCTGGCTTGGGTAAATGTAATAGTAATGTGTGTATTGGCTTTTTTATTTTCAATTCCGCGATCATTTTACAACCTCAAAACGGCCGGTGCTTTGGCAAGTCTGCCAAAAGGAATGTTTTTAATGATGGGTTCATTATTAAAAATCAGAGGTGCCAATAAAAAATTTATACATACGCAACATACCTCTACTAAATCAAGTAAATAGTCATGGAAATTTCAACTCATTTTCAAAGTCGATTTTCTAACATTCTGGCTAAGGATTTCTCCGGTTTGCCCCAATCTGCACATTTCAATGCTGAAAATACTCATCTATTGCTAATTGGAAATGTTTACAATGAAAAGTCGGAAAATTTATTAAATGGTTACCTGAAAAATGGGAACAGTGCATTGAAAGCACTTGACGGCGATTTTTTAATAATAATTGTTGATGATAAAAAAGCGTTAATATTCAGGGACAGGCACGGTGCGGGCAAACAACTGTTTTATTCAAACGACAATTGCTCGACTCAACTGATCGATTTCTTATCGGTTCCTAACTTCATTTGCAAACCAAATTTTGAAGCCATTTTTACTTTCTTAAGTATTGGTTATGTTCCTTCGCCCATGACTTCACTCGAAGGAGTTCAAAAGCTTCCTGCAGGATGTTTGCTTAAAGTTGAAAACAAAACTATTACGACGATTGATTTATTTGATTACCAGGATTATATTAATGTCGCAGGATCTTCAAAACTCTCAATAGAAGAGGCAACCAATGAATATGAAAGACTTCACAAGCGGGCAATTGCCGATCGAATTTCAGGAAAAATCAAAGTTGGGTTACTGTTGAGTGGAGGTTACGATTCAGGCGGAAATATTTCTGCACTTCGGGATATTTATGATGGTGATGTAGTTTCATATTCGATTGGCTTTAAGGATAATCCATGGACAGAGTTGCCATTGGCTAAAATTCTTGCAGAGAGATATAAAAGCAAACACTTTGAATATGAAATTGATGGCTCCGAAATAATGGACTTGCCTCAAATTATCGGTGCAATGGGCGATCCTTTTCAGGAAGGTGGACTAATGGTCAATTACACCGCGATGCGTTTAGTTAAAAGCAGCAACGAAGCACCTCAAATAATTCTTGGAGGTGACGGGAATGATCAGCACTTTGGTACTTCGGGAAAAGAGTTGGCTTTGCATTGGAAATTTAAAAATAACGGCACTCAGATTTTGCAGAAAATGCTGGATGCTGCAGGAAATAATTCGCTCTTTGAAAAAGACAACCTCTTTTTCAGAGCTGAATTCCATAACCGCAAAATCTTACATATCCAGCAAAGCGACACCTTTGGTTTTACTAAACATCAATTGAATAAGCTTAATTGCTTGGATTATACAGTTCCTGAATATAAATATTTGAAGAATAGTCCGGAAAAATATTCAGACTTCGATCATTTTTTCTATTGTCGGAATTATTTGATTGACATCAAGCAGGTTATTGACGAAGTTATTTTATTTAAGGCATCAAAAATGGCTGATTTGTTCTCTAATAGCATTTCATTTCCTTATATGAGTACCGATCTGTATCAGTTTCTGAAACAAATGCCTGTTGACTATAAATTCCATGGTACTTTGACAGAGTTGGCAAAAGGTCAGGGGAAATCTAAATTCCTTCACAAAAGGTATTTAAAATCCAAACTGCCTACCGAGATTACCGAACGCAAGAAACAAGGAGGGTTTGCACCACTTCCAATATTTTTAAAGGATAAAAATCAACGGAAAACGATTTTTGAAGTCATCGAAAAATCGGGAGCTGTTGATGCCATGTTTAATAAAAAGAAGATACACGATTTCCTTCAACAATACAATCTTATAGCAGAATCACAGGGATATTGGTTCTGGTATCAGCAAGTACAAGCCAATCAGATTATTAATGAAATAAAAAAATTCAAAAAGAAAAAATCAAAACTAAAACCGGAAATTTCTCTTCTTGTTGTTACACCCATTGGGATTGCAGCCAAATCGCTATCTGTTTCCAAACCAAAACTAA
>JBBQPP010000562.1:0-3215 GCA_038217255.1 Bacteroidales bacterium
TAAAAAGGGTATTGTCTTTTAAATAGATCGAATAGTTCCGGATATTGCATTCAGTTATTTTTGTCAATACATCGGGCCAAACCGCGGCATGAAGTTTTTTATACTCTTCTATTTTGTCACGCTTAACCCCGATAACCATTCCATACCGTTTCATATTCATCTTATTCTTGTGTCTAGATTTCTTCGTCATATTCCCCCAGTTGAAGCGGATATTTCCCATATTCACGAACCAGGTTCACAATATAATCGTAGGTTTGGCCTGAAACTCCGCTGGAAACCGAATGATCGGACTGAAAAATAAATCCTCCCCCTTTAGCTGCATTTAGTTTCCTTAAAACTTCTCCCCGTATGAGCTCCTTATCACCGGTTTCCCATACCTGGATGTTGTTGTTCCCGCAATAACCAATCTTACCGCCAAATTTTTTCTTTAATTCAACGGCATCCATATTAGCTTTTACCTCAAGTGGGTTATATGCATCCAGCCCCATTTCAATAAAATCTTCAAAAATTAACTCTACATTTCCACAGCCGTGATAAATTACAGGCAGGTGGTTTTTATGGCACTCGTCAATCATTGCTTTCACCCAGGGCTTAAAATAAGTCCTCCAATATTCAGGGTCGAACAGCATGGTTTGTTTGTAGGCCACATCTCCCCAAATAACCATTCCGTCTAAAAGTCCGTCAGCTGCCAGTATCTGAGCTTTCATGCAATCGAGGTAAAATTGCCCAATCCGGTTGATTTGTTCGCCAAGCTGGTCGGGGTACATTCCCATCCAAAAAAGTGTGTTTCCCTGACCCAGCAAACGGGTTAAACATTCCGAGCACTCGATCATACTTCCGTAAACCGGGAAATCTTTATGTAACTTTTTTACCGTTTCAATCCATGCCGGTGAATTTCGTTCAAATCCATCGCCAACCCCAGCAATCTGGTTATCACCTGCCTCAAAATAGCGCCTTCTGTCGTAGGGGTCGTCAAACTCAAATGCTTCCAGCTTTTCAATTGTATCTACTTCCCATGATATAAATTCAGGCATCGGAAAGTCAAACTTTTTCCGCATGGTTGTGCGGAAACCAGTTTTTACGATTACCTCGGTTTCGTCTTCCTTTATCGTTTCGAAAGATTGAATTTTTGGATCCATATTTGGCATAGTTACTATCCAGTCCAAATCGTAATAATCATATGGACTGGTATCTTCAGGTAGGTTCAGTTCACTCCTCCACCGTTTTAAAAAGCTTCCCCAAAAGAAATCACTAATGGGAACTCTGTCGGGTTCTTCATGCCTGAGTGCTTTATTCATTCTTTCAAGTTTTACCAGGCAGTTTTCAGTTCGTTTCATATTCCTGTTTTTTTGATTTTTTAAATAATTTTTTAAGTAATAATCTACATTTCAGTTAACGACAAGTGTAACCTGCCCATTAAATTCTTTTTCAGCTTTTATCCTTTTATAATAGTTTCCCCAAAGCAGGCTGTTGTAATCCCATTGATTGTTAATTATCAAGGTATTGTTTTCATTTATTTTGTCAAATCTACAGGCTTGTTTTCCATCCGAAAAAACTTCAATTTTTGCAGTTTCTGTTTTTAATGAAAAGGAATTGATATTTTCTTTCAACGAACGGACAATATTTGTATAAGGCAATTCTTCTTTCAACCCAAAATAGTAAAACCCCTTAGTGTCCATTTCCCAGTCATGCTGAGGTTTTTCGCGATATTTCATTTCAGGTTTCAAGGCTAATTCCACCTCGCCAACCGGGCTTCCCAAATGGTTTTCGGGATAGGCGGTAAAATAGGAATTTCGATTCCATTCCAATTTTTGAAAATTATTGCCAACTAAAAATTTCAATCCAGCTTCCTGGATCGATTTTCCTGCCTGAACATTTTGCATTTCGTAATGAATATTAAAAACCCCGTTTTCATCAATTTTGATAATGAATTTCGCTGAAATGCTATCATATTTTCCTTCGGTTTGAATCGTAACAATTCCATCTTTTATTTCAAAATTGAATTTTTCCAACTTCCAGTTTTCGGCGTAATCCTGCATTACGATTGTTGAATACTGCACGCGGCTTCCTGGCATTTTAAGGTTGACATATGGACCGGATTCAATCAAAACCGTATTATCAATTTTTACTTTTTCGAGAAGTCCTGTATTTTTATTTAGGTTTAAAATCAAGCTTTTCCCTGAAATTGTGATTTGGTTTTCTGTTTCCCCCACTTTTAAGTTTCCCGTTTGGCAAGTTGGCAATTCAACAATTTTTTTGCCAAGTTGAATATTGTACTCATCCACCAAAAAAGTATCGTTTTGAAAGAATTGTATGTTCAGTTTTTCTTCCGGATTCCAGTTGTTTGCCGGAAAAACCAAATTCCCTTTTTGATGAGGTTCGAGGTCCACATTTTTCAATTCGCCCGATTTGTGGCCATATTTCCACACAATTTTCAGCTCGTTAAAGTTTGTATGATCGAAACGGTTGTGAACCGGAATTGTCAACGGTTCCCCCGATTTAAAATCATCGATTTGTTTGGTGTAGATTTTTGTTGGCGAGTAGGCTTTTTTTGTTCCCCAAAACTCAGGTTTTTTACGTCGCCACGTATCAATAATTCCCCATTCGCCATAACCAACAGTTGGGCCCATGTAAGTTGCAGGAATAATATTCGGGTCGAGAATTCCCCACCATTCGTTGAATCCTTCCAGGTTTTCGGGCAACATAAAAGTTTCGTCAATCATACACCAAATTGCACCACCCAAACCGCCATCCGATTCAAAAGTGTAAGTCCACATGCTATCCAAACTTTGCCCCCAGAAATTGCGGACGTTGGGATCTTCTCTTAACTCGAAATTGTTGTAGCACGCCACATGCGCCCACTCGTCAAAAAGCATGGGCATTTCAGCGGAGTTAAATCCTGTGGTTGAAATACCATATTGATTTAGATTTCCCTGCCAATCAGGGTAGTGCATACTTATAATGTCATAAATTTTCATGCTGTCGGGAACTTGTCCCGGATAACTATAAATTACCGGACGGGTTGTGTCGTTTTGTTTTACCCATTTGAATGATTCCACAAAATTACTTCCAAAAACATTTTCATTTCCAATCGACCAGATAACCACACTGGGGTGATTTCTATGGTTTTGAATTTGTTCTTCAAGCTGCGACAAATATTTTTCGGTAAAATCCGGATCGTTTTGCGAAGCGCCAGTTGCGCGATATGCTTCTGT
>JBBQPP010000563.1:0-3209 GCA_038217255.1 Bacteroidales bacterium
ATGCACAACTCCGGGTAATCCGTAACTGTACCAACCACTTCCGAGCCAGATTACCAGGTCGTTTTCGCCAGTTTTTAAATACGGGGAAACATCGTAGGTAATTACCTGTGAGCGTTTATCAAACTGCGAAACGGCAGGAGAAAGAACATTTTCGCCCACTTTTACACCGTTCAAATAAACTTCATGATAACCCAGAGAGTTGACATACAACAATACTTTTCCGCCGGGTTCAGAAAGTGTAAATGTTTTTCGAAGCATGGGAGATTCAGAAATTTCATCATTTTCGGGCAAGCCGATATAATCTGCATTCCAGTCGGTTTTATCCAATAATCCAACGGAAAATTCCGCGACTTCACTCCAATTTGAAGCACTGCCGTTTTCATCCCAAACCCTCACTTTCCAATAGGCAAGTGATCGGGAAGACAATTGCTTTCCATTATAAGGTACAAGTAAACTGGTTGTTGAAGAAACCTTGTCTGAATTCCAGAGATCGGCATTTTGTTCATTTAGCAAAGTACTTTCGCTGGCCACCAGCAACTGGTATGCCGATTGTGATGTTCCATTTTTATTCGATTTAATTTTCCAACTTAACCCGGGATTTACATTATTTATGCCAAGTGGATTACTCAAATATTCACATCGAAGATCAAATGTGGTTAAATCGCTTTTTTGTTTTTGACAACTCATTTGAAAAAGGCAGGTTGCAGCAAGCGATAAAATAAGCAGACAGCGTGTTAATTTTTTAACTTTTAAAATCATGGTTTGAATGAATTAGGTTCGTGAATGTTTTTTATTTTTAATCGAATTCCATCGTAAATGAAGAATTATTTGACATATAAAATTAAGAGATTTATTCCAACTTCTTTATTTTGACATAACTGTTAGGCAAATATAAATCAGATCATTTTTTTTAGTGAGCAATTAATAATGTATTTTGTCTAAAATTCCCGAAGTATTTAAAAGCTGAATACGATTAATTTAAACAATGAAAAATCATGCCGAACTTTTAAAACTGAAACGCTGGAACACCCCAACAATTTACAACGGCTGGGAACAAATTACGAAATCGGATGTCGCCAAGGAGGGAATCAACCTTGAGGAAACCCATGATTTTATGCCGCAAATGGGTCCGATGGTGGGCTACGCAGTCACCGTTGTGATTGAGCCCGGCAACGCTGTACACAAACAAAAAGAAAATGTTTGGGAGGAATATCGTGCATATATTGCATCCATTCCGGGGCCAAAAGTTGTAGTGGTACAGGATCTGGATAAACCTACAACATTTGGCTCATTTTGGGGAGAAGTAAACAGCAACGTTCACAAAGCGCTGGGTTGTGTGGGAACGATTACCGATGGAAGCATCCGCGATGTGGATGAAATGTGTAATGCAGGTTTTAAAGCTTTAGCACGCCGTTTATCCGTTGGCCATGCGTACAGCACTCCCGTAAAATGGAATTGCGAAGTGGAGGTTTTTGGCCGGAAAATTAGACCCGGGCAATTGATCCACGCCGATAAACACGGATTCCTTGTAATACCGGATGAAGATATCGAAAAGCTGCTGGACGCTTCAATTTTCATGGACAACAATGAGTGCAATACAATCATTGCCGCAGCCAGAAGCGCCGCAGGAAAACCAATCGATCAAATTTTAAAGGAATTAAACGAAGCTTCTGCTCAATTTGGCAAAGCGGCAAAAGATAAATTCGGGGGGAAAGGGGAATGGTAATTGAATAATTTCAAAAATCAGTTGATGTGTAATTCAAAGCTATACCCGACCTTCAGTTACATAACTAAAAAAAGGCTGTCCCAAAAAATATCGGACAGCCTTTAAATATAATCTCTATTAAATTAACACATTACCACACCGGTGGGGCGCCCGGTAAACTTCCAGCGGCTGATGATTTTTTTGGAGCACCAAGTAAAGTTATCATTCCTGCTGTTGTAACAGCATAGAATCCAGCCCGTTTAATTGCCTGTTTCCGGTTAATCTTCTGATCAACTGCAGGTACTTCTAATTGCTCTTTTTCCTTGTTTTTCATTGGAATTTATATTTTAGTTATTACTATTCTATTTTCCGTTTATTTGTAGTTTTATACCGGTACGTTTACCATTTTCAATTACCTGAAGCATATATATGCCTGAAGTAATACCATTTACATTTATGCGGTTGGTAACTGTTTTATCAAGATTCCTGACCAATACTGAACTTCCACGAATATCGAACAATTTTGCCACGGCCTTGTTTTCCGTAATTCCGCTTATAACAATTTCATCCCTTTCAATCCATGCATTTATCTTATTTTCAATGGATTCGTTAATACCGGTTACCTGGGTATTTCCTGATACGTGCAAATAAAACCGACCAGTTGGCATTGAGTTGGCTGCTACATTTGTTGTATATTGGCTTTCTACATCGCTAAAAGATGTAGTTGTGTTTAAAAGCCTGTCTTCCAAAACAATGCTGCTTTTTTCGGGAATGCTGAGCATTTGAGCTGTAAATGTAACATCTCCACCTTCAGGAAAATCAATTCCAACAGGTATAATCATCGTTTCGGAAGAAAGCACTGGAAGGCATTGTAAACCGAAATTAACATTATTGTCATCAACAAGTTTAGTAAAAACAGAGAAAGAAGGGTCGGATTTGAAAGTACCTGCATCATAACCTTTGTCAAGCCCTGTTGTACCTTTTGAGTAAAACTTAATATCGGTTGAAGCGATTTGTTTTGAGGAAGCAACCTTAAGTTTAATCCCCGAAATAACTTCCCCTGATTTAAGTGAAACAGCTGGCTGATGAACCTGCATTTCAGGCGTGAAAGTTAAGCCTCCTCCCACGCTGCTTGATTTTACAAAAAATCCCTGGGCAATAGTAGCAAACTCAGGATTTTGCACATTGTTTATAATTTGATATTGAGTTCCATCCCATACATATATTGAAACATAACTAGGATCCAGTACACTCTCATTGGTACTTAAAAAATTATTCGTTCCAGAAAAGTAATTTAATTTAATTGCAGAAGTATAAGGATTTCCCACAAGGTTCCATCCGTTTCCTGCTACCGATAGGGGCACAACTGTTACGCCAGTCGCAAGTGCTCCATTATAGGTGATATAAGTATCCGAAGTGGTCCGGATTGCATAGCCATTACCTATTCCAAGGTTTCCTGCTTTAACATCTGAGAAATATGAATTCCAATTGTCCAAATTTGTAT
>JBBQPP010000564.1:0-3208 GCA_038217255.1 Bacteroidales bacterium
TACAAAACTTAAGCCGGATGAATCAGTTGTTTTCAACAAGAAGAATAAACTTTACAAAAAGGAATCAGGCAGAATCATACTTCTTTGGTCAATGAGAGTGGCTGCAGCTTTTATAGTTGCATTGTCAGTTTATACGTATATCGATAAAACTTCAGAAACAATAAACCCTGAAAACCAGATTGCAGTGCTTGAAAAAGTACCTGAGAAAAAACCTAATTCAGAGGAAATTAAGGAAGTTCCGGTTAAAACAGAAAAAAAGGAAGTTGAGCCAACTATAAAAGAAACCAACCCGGGTTTTAAAAAAGAAAAACCAAAATCCGAACCGGTAAAAAGTTTGCGTGAAAACTCAAAAGGACGGCTAGGTAATGACGATTTGGCTATGATTCGAATTAACGATGAAATCCCCTCTAAACTTCAAAGTTTAAACCCACCAGTTTACACCGGTATCGCCAAAATCGAATTGGTTCCGGTTAAAATAACCATACCTGAGACAATTGAAACTTTCAAGGATGAAATACTTTTAGTTGACATTTTAAAGGAAAAAACCGGCATCGAAAAGTTGAACCTCAACAAGATTACAAAAGCAGGACTTTCACTGGTATCTAATATATCGAATGATAAATTCAATTACGAAACCAATTCCGAAGGAAAAATCACGGAAGTAAAATACGATTCGCGGATACTTGCCTTTTCTATCCCCACAAAAAACGAAATTGACGGAAAATAACACCTGTTTTTTGATTACTCAGATAATTTAGTGACGCATGGTCGTTTTTATCTAAATACGACCGTACATCTTTATATTGATGCATTATATACAATTCTTTATTTGTTGTTTTTCCTGATTAGCACATTCATTCCATCTTAAATTCATGCATTTTACTCCATCCTCTGTAACTTTTCCAAGCAGCAGTCCGTCACAGCTACAGAACATTAAAAAATAAGAAAATGAAACGATTAATTACATTGGTATTTTGTAGCATTATTGCCGCAAATACATGGGCACAAACCGACTCAACCAATATTCATGTAGGCAAGAAAAATGTGGTAACCATTATTGAAGGTGACGACAAGGTTCAGGTTGTTGTTGGTGACAAAGAAAAGGGAAAAGGTATTGAAGTGATTACTGATGATTGGGGCGATACAACGCACATAAGGGTTGGGCGCAGGACTTTTAAAGTGATTGAAGGCAACAATGGAACCTATGTTAAATATGAAAAAGAGGACAAATCACACAAATGGCATGGAAGCTTTAATCCACACTGGGCAGGTTTGGAAGTTGGTATGAACACTTTCCAGAATACCGACTATTCCATTTACAATGGCACTTCAAATGAAAAGTATGGAGATGCTTTCGACCTTAATCCTGGCAAATCACTCTCATGGAACCTGAATTTTGCCGAATGGGCCTTTAAAAACGAACGCAAAACTTTTGGAGTTGTAACCGGCATGGGAATTAGTTTTAACGATTATGCATTCGATTTGCCTGTTACCATCGAAAAAGAAGAAGTTAATGGAAAAATTGTTCCAAAAGATATTACAGCGGATAATACAAGTGTGAAAAAGTCGAAATTACATGTTAACTACTTAACTGCACCGCTGATTCTCGAAATTAAAACTCCCCTCAGAATGGGCAGTTCGCACTTGTCCCTTGGTGGCGGTGTAATTGGCGGACTTTACCTTGGCGCGCATACAAAATATAAACTTGAAAACGGTAATAAAGAAAAGTTTAAAAGCAACTACCATATTAGCCAATGGAAATACGACCTTACCGGACGAATTGGCTTTGGCGACTTTTGCGTGTTTGCCAATTATAGTATGACTTCGTTATTTAAAAATGGGAAAGGTCCGGAACTACATCCGTTGATGATTGGTATTTCGTTCCCGAATATTTAAGGAACAGATATTAAGATTGACATACACAAGCATCAAGGATATTAATTCGAAAAGTCCCGGGCAAAATACCGGGACTTTTTTTTATTGGTTGCTTAATTTTTGGTTATTTTAAAAATCTGAATTTCTCACTTATGAATGGATTTGAAGTTTTTCCTGTTGCGAGCTTTCTTGTATTGATAATTTTAATTGGAGTTAGAGTAATTTATCTGAAAAAAGAAGGGATTCAAATTACTTCAGGTGAAAGTAAAACAAGCAAGACCACAATTTTAATCAACACTATTTTTTTAGCTATTCTGCTACTTTGGATTTTTGAAGCAGCCAGACCTTTATTGTCGTCTTCGTTTTCAATTCTGCCTGAACTCATTACAAAACTTTTACTTAATTCCTTTTACATAAAAATTACAGGTATTTCAATCATTGCTGTTTCGCTTGTACTGCTTTTTGTAACATTATTTCATTTCAAAAAATCCCTCCGGTTTGGCCTCAACGAAAAAAGTCTGGGAAAGCTTGTTACAAGCGGCATTTTTTCAATTTCCCGCAATCCCTTTTTTCTTTCACTCGACTTGTATTTTCTTGGGGTTGCAATTCTTTTACCCAATTTATTTTTTATTGGCTTTGCGGTTTTGGCAGTTTTCGGCATCCACTTTTTTATCCTGAAAGAGGAGAAATTTATGCGAAAAGTTTATGGTGTTGAATATGAATTATATTTAAGAAAAGTGAAACGGTATTTTTAAAATATCAACGAGAAGTACTAAAAGCTTGTTTTTAACTATTTATTTCCTTTTAAAACCAGATTATCGTATTCGCAACCATCAACTACCGCTTCGATTACCACCGGGCCAATTGCAGAAAAGGCTTCTTTTAATGCATTTTGATAATCGGTTAAATTGCTTGCCCTGATTACAGATACTCCAAAATAGTGATTTGTCGGTACGTCAGGCAATTCTTTTAAATCCGTTCCGTAATGACAGTCGAAAGCCTTTTTCCCCTGTTTGATGCGGATAAGCGACAAACTGTTGTCGTAAATTACAACAACAACTATTTTCAGGTTGAGTCGCTTTGCAGTGGCCAGTTCGCCTACTGTCATTAAAAAACCTCCATCGCCCAAACTTGCAACAACAGGTAAATCGGGGTTACAAAGTTTTGCCGCCAAAGCTGCTGGTATTGCAAAACCCATTGATGACCAACCGTTTGTCATTAACAATTTTTCGGGAGAAGGGGTCTGCCACATTTGCCCAATCAAATGAAGGTGAGCACCTACATCCACAGTGAGAATACCATTTCCGGGAAGTGCTTTTCGCAATTCGGCAAC